>NZ_SMLD01000069.1:0-43932 GCF_004352805.1 Nonomuraea mesophila | reverse complement strand
ACTTGCCGAATTGATCTCTTAGGTATCAAGCGGCGGCGCTGCGCGCCGCCAGCGCGGCCCTGCGCTCGGCCGCACGCTGCGCGTGCGGCCTGGGGGCCGTTCTCGCGCGCGTCCGTGCTCGGGCCGCCTCGTCAGGGTCGCCCGACGACAGGGCGGCCACCAGGTCGTCGTGGTGGCCCGCCATCGCCATCCAGTCGCCTTCGTAGAGCGGGTTGCCCACGACGTGCAGGCTCCACAGGTTCGACTCGATGGTCCGCCACAACCGCAGCAGGAAGGAGTTGCCGCACGCGGCGCACACCCGCCGGTGGAAGGCGAGGTCGGCGTCCCTGAACGCCCCGATGTCACCGTCGCCCGCCGCCCGGCGCATGGCCAGCACATCCCCCGCGAGCTGCTGCAACGTCTCGGGCTGGATGCGGGCGGCGGCGCCGCGTGCGGCATACTCCTCCAGCAGCACCCTGATGTCACGCACCTCCCGGGCCTGCTCGTCGGAGATCTCCGCGACGTAGCTGCCCCGGTTGGGATAGGAGATGACGAGTCCTTCGTGGGCCAACCGTTTGATCGCCTCTCTGGCCGGGGCCTGGCTGGTGCCGACCCTGCGGGCGATCTCGGCCTCCACCAGGCGCTGCCCCGCCACGAGCTCCCCCGAGACGATCCAGCCGCGCAGCAGCGCGTAGACCCGGTCCGACAGCAGCTCCCTGGGCAGCACCTGGCTGGCGGGCGGGGCGATCTGCTGCTCCTGCCAGATGCGCGCCACCGTCGACTGCGACAGCCCGAGCTGCCTGGCCATGGAGCGGGTGGAGGGCACGGCGGAGCCGCGCGCCGCGGCGGCGATCAGCCGTTCGGCCTCCTGCCGCTCGGTGCTGCGCGGCCGCCCGGGTCGCGGCGCGTCGGCCAGGCCGTCGAGGCCGCGCTCCACGAAGCGGGCGCGCCATTTGGCGACGGTCGCCGAGCTGACGGCGAGCCGGGCCGCGATCTCCTTGCGGGACAGCCCGTCGGCGCACGCCAGCACGATGCGGCTGCGCAGACCGAGCCCGCTGCCGGCCTGCTCCGCCCATGCCTCCAGGGTTGCGCGCTCCTCGGCGCCCACGGCCAGCCGCTTGTCGTCTTCACGTCCAGTCACACCCCGACCCTAACGCATTTATGACTCAGCCACCCGCTGGAAACGTATTTGTAGCACGACATAACCCCTTGACCGACCCCGGTTACCAGCATATTAAATAATCGCTAATCGAGTATCGACCCATTAAAAGGCGTCGCAGATCTCGCCCCCTTGGAGGTGCGATGCGGTCCCCCCGTCCATCCCTCGTCCTGTCCGGCATCGGATGTCTGCTCCTGCTCACCGGCTGCGGCGGGGGCGGCTTCGCCGGTGACTCGCAAGCGCGGCAGAGCGAAGGCGGCCAGATCACCGTCAGGATGCTCGTCAACATCAGCCCGAACCTCACGCAGGCGTACTGGGACGGCCTGGTCAAGCCGTTCGAGCAGGCCAACCCCGGCATCGACGTGAAGATCGAGGCGCCCACCGGCAAGGGCGTGGCCGACACGCTGCCGCAGCAGCTCGCCGCCGGCAACGCGCCCGACGTGGTCGAGACGCTCATGGCGGACGAGACGCTGGCCAAGCAGATGCTCGACCTCAGCGACCAGCCGTGGGCGAAGGACACGCCGCTGGCCGAGCAGGCCAAGCTGGGCGGCAGGATCTACACCGTCGGCGTCGGCGTGCAGGCCCAGTCGCTGGTCTTCTACAACAAGAGCGCCTTCGGCAAGGCAGGGATCGACGAGCCGCCGGCCACGTGGGACGAGTTCGACGCCGCCATGGGCAAGCTCAAGTCGGCCGGCTACCTGCCGCTGCAGACCGGCGGCGACTTCCTGACCGGCCTGCAGCTGCTCCAGCTCTCCAACCCCTCCCGCGCGCAGAAGCACCCCACCTGGCAGCAGGACGTCGGCTCCGGCAAGATCAAGGCCGGCGAGTCGCTGCTGCCGTACCTGAAGCGCTACCACGACTGGATCGGCAAGGGGTACGTCGACAAGAACGCCCTGGGCCTGAAGTACGCCGACGCCGAGACCGCGTTCCTGTCCGGCAAGTCGGCGATGTACGTCATGGGCAGCTGGTTCACCGCCGCCGAGGCCAAGGCCGAGAAGGACTTCGAGGTCGGCGTCTTCCCCGCCCCCGTCGACAAGGGCCAGCGCTACCCCGGCCCGCAGGGCGCGACGCTCGCGGCGCCGTACATGATCCTCAAGTCGAGCCCGCAGAAGGACGCGGCGCTCAAGCTCGTGCGGTGGCTCGTCACCGACCCGGCCGCGGTCAAGAGCCAGCTCAAGCAGGACGGCAACTTCCGCACCGGCGTCGAGCGCGAGTTCACCCCGCTGGAGCGGCAGGTGCAGGAGATCCTCGACGCGGCGCCGTCCGGCGTGCCGCAGGGCGAGGGCTACGGCGACGCCACCCTCCCCAAGGGCTTCAACTCCGCGTGGAACACCGAGGTCCAGGGCCTGTACGTGGGCAGGTCGCCCGAGCAGGTCGCCGAGGGCGTGGACCGCTGGCTGGCCGGACGGTCATGACGCTCACCCGAGAAGCACCCGTCGCCACCGTGCGGGAGACGCCCCCGAGGCGCAGGCGGTACGACGGCCTGACGACCGCGCTGATGGCCGGCCCGGCCACCGTCCTCTACGTGGTGATGCTGGTCGTCCCGGTCGGCCTGGCCTTCTACCTGAGCCTGACCGACTGGGACGGCTTCAGCGCCGACCCCGCCTTCGTCGGCGCCGCCAACTACGCGCGGCTGCTCGACGATCCCGAGCTGCGCCGCGCGGCCCTGGTCACGCTGCTCGTCGCGGCGGCGGGCACGGCCGGGCTCAACCTGCTCGGCCTCGGCTTCGCGCTCCTGGTGAACGGCGCCTCCCGGGCCAACGCCTTCTTCCGGATCGTGCTGTTCTACCCGCACGTGCTCAGCGCCCTCGTGGTCGGCTTCCTCTGGTCGGCCATCCTCGGCACCAACGGCGCGGTCAACAACCTGGTGACCACCTGGGGCGGCGAGGTGCTGCCGTTCCTGTCCGACCCCGCCTGGGCGACCGTGACGATGATCGCGGTGCTGGTGTGGGCCGGGTTCGGCGTCAACGTGGTGCTCTACCTCGCAGGGCTCCAGGCGGTGCCGCACTCGCTGGTCGAGGCCGCCAGGATCGACGGGGCGACCCGGTGGCAGGTGTTCAGGAACGTCACACTGCCCGCGCTGGGACCGTCGGTGACGATCAACATCGTGCTGTCGCTGGTGACGCTGCTCAAGACGTACGACCTGGTGGTGTCGCTGACGGCGGGCGGCCCGGCCGGGCAGACCCAGACCGTCGCCTACCTCATCCTGTGGAACTCCTTCCACGACGCCCGCCTCGGCTTCGGCTCGGCCCAGTCGGTGATCCTCATGCTGGTCACCGCGGCGCTGGCGTTCGTGGTGACCCGGCTGCGCCGGCGCGGCGAGATGGCGGTGCACCAGTGAGAAGGACCTTCCTCTGGGCGACCGTCGCGTTCATGCTCGTCCCGCTCTACGTGCTGACCGTCAACGCGTTCAAGGGCCAGCAGGAGATCCTGCGCGACCCGTTCGGCCTGGGCGGCCTCACGCTCGAACCGCTCGGCAGGGCCCTGACGAACCCGCAGTTCGACGTGGTCAAGGGGTACGCGATCACGCTGCTGTTCGTGGTCGCCGTCAACGTGCTGTCGGTGCTGCTGGCCGCACCCGCCGCGTACACGATCGCGCGCAGCCCGAAGCGGCGCTTCCGGGTGCTCATGCTGTTCTTCCTGGCCGGGACGTTCATCCCGGGCCAGGTGCTGGTCATCCCCGTCGTGTACGTGCTCAAGACCCTCGGCCTGATGGGCACGATCCGCGGGTTCGTGCTGTTCGAGACCACGCTCACGCTGCCGTTCTCGATCTTCCTGTACGCCGGTTACATCGCCACCATCCCCGCCGTGCTCGACCAGGCGGCGGCCGTCGACGGGGCGGGGCGGCTGCGCACGTTCTGGCAGATCGTCTTCCCGCTGATGCGTCCCGCGGTCGCCACGATGGTCATCCTCAACACGTTCTCGGTGTGGAACGACTTCGTGAACCCGCAGATCATCCTGGGCCCCGGCAGCGGCCTCTACACGGTGACCACGGGCGTCTACGCCGCCGTCAGCCAGTACTCCACCGACTACACGGTGGTCTTCCCGACGCTGCTGCTGGCCATCGCCCCGCTCCTCGTCTTCTTCGTCTTCATGCAACGGCACATCATCAGCGGCCTCACCACCGGGGCCACGAAAGGTTGAAGATGCGCACAGTGCCCTCGCCCCCCGATTCCCTCACCACCTCCGCCGGCGATCCGCAGCCCTCCGTCACCGCGACCGTCCCGCTCGGCACGCCGCCCGCCTGGGCGGTGCTGGAGCGCCGCCTGTTCGACACGCTCGACGAGGCCTGGCGGGTCTTCGCCGCCCGCTACTGCGGCCCCGACGGACGGCTCGTGTACCACGGTCCTGCCGCCGACCGGGACGGCGCCGACGACTTCTACGAGGCGTTCTTCAACTGGCCGACGCTCTACCAGCTCGGCGGCGCGGACGACCTGCTGGACGCCGCCAAGCACCACTGGGAGGGCGTCACCGCGCAGCTCACGGAGCTCGGCTACCTGGTGGACGAGTTCGAGCGCGGCTATGACTGGTTCCACCAGGGCGAGTCGCTGCTGCTGTTCTACGGCATCTGCGCCGCCGACCCGCGCGACCACCGTTTCCGCGAGCGCGCCCGCCGCTTCGCCGACCTCTACCTGCCCGGCTCGGCCAACTACGACGCCGAGCACGACATCATCCGCGCCCCGCACAACGGCGCCGGCGGCCCCCGCTACGGCCTGCAGTGGGAGTGGGCCTCCTACCACACCGACCTGGTGAGCATGCGGCCGTTCGGCCTGCCGCTGCGCGACCTGCCGGGCATCACGCGGTGGGAGGACCTGGCCGACCCGTGCAACGCGGCCCGCATGGGGGCCGCGATGAACGAACGCATCGGCCGCGGCGACGTGGCCGTCAACCTGGCCGCGACCAGCCTCGCGGTCAACGCCTGGCTGTACGACGGCGACGAGCGGTACCGCGACTGGGCGCTGCGCTACATCGGCGCCTGGCAGCGCAGGGCGGAGGCCAACGGCGGCGTCCTGCCCGACAACGTGGGCCCGTCCGGCGTCGTCGGCGAGTTGCACGGCGGCCGCTGGTACGGCGGCAACTACGGCTGGCAGTGGCCGCACGGCATCTACAGCGTGGGCGCCGCCGCCGCGATCGCCGCGGTCAACGCCCACCTGCTGACCGGCGACGACGCCGCGCTCGCGATCGGCCGCGACCCGCTGGAGACGGTGTACGGCCGCGCCGTGCAGGCCGGCGTCACCGCGACGGACATGAGCATCAGCGACCGCTGGCTGGCCGAGCTCGGCGACGAGGCGGGCAAGCCGACCATGCTGGTGCCCAACCGCCACGACGACCAGGGCTGGTTCGACTTCCAGCCGCCGCAGCTCGGCCTGCCGGTCTGGCTCTGGCACGCGAGCCAGTCGGGCGGCGACGCCGACCGGCTCGACCGGCTGCGGGCCGGCTCCGGCTACGACTGGACGGTCGTGCGCCCGTTCCGCAACAAGGAGGAGGCCGGGCACGAGGCGCCGTGGCTGGAGTTCCTGCGCGGCACGAACCCCGGTTTCCCCGAGGCGATGTTGTCGGCGGCGCTCGGCCAGGTGCAGCGGCGCATGGCGCTCATCGACGCCGACACCGCGGACCTGTCCACCATCCACGTGCACCACTGGCAGCGGCTCAACCCGGTCGTCACGGAAGCGCTGCTGCAGCTGGCCACCGGCACCCCGCAGGTGCTCTACAACGGCGGGCTGCTGCCCACCCGGCTCGCCTACTACGACGCCGACCGCCGCCGCCCCGGCCTGCCCCCGGACGTGGCCGCCCTGGTCGACTCGGTACGCCCCGGCGCCACCGGCGTCGAGCTGGTCAACCTCGGCGTCGCCCGCACCCGCAGGGTCGTGGTGCAGGCGGGCGCGTTCGGCGAGCACCGGATCGACCGCGCGGTGGTCACCCGGTCCGGCGGCGACTACCCGGGCGACCCGCGCTCCTACACCTCTCCCCCGATCACCGAGGCCGGTCAGGAGGTGGCGGTGGACGGCCCGCGCCTGCTCGTGGAGCTGCCGCCCGGCCGCCGCATCCGGCTCGACCTGCACACGACCGCGCGCGTCCGCACGCCGTCGCACCAGCACTACTGAGGAGTTTCATGGACGACGCCATCTGGGATCTGCCCGTTCGCGGGGACCTGCCCGCCGAACCCGATCCCGCCCTCGTGGAGGGACTGTCCCGGATCAGCTCGGCCACCGCCTGCGCCAAGCTCCACGCGCAGGGCATCCGGCGTACCTTCATCGAGGGACCGCGTCCCATCGCCCAGGGGCAGAAGGTCGCCGGCCGGGTGCGCACGCTGCAGTTCATGCCGCAGCGCGAGGACATCGCCTCGGGGCTCGGCCAGGAGTACGTCGAGCGGCACACCGCCCTGTGGGCCGTGCTGGAGGAGATCCGGCCCGGTGACGTGCTGGTCGTGCAGGCGTACGGCAGCGCCTACACCGGTTGTTTCGGCGACATGCTGGTCCGCTACTTCAAGCGCAAGGGCGGCGCCGGCATCGTCGTGGACGGCCGGATCAGGGATCTGCCCAGGGTGAGCGGCCTCGGCCTGCCGATCTGGTCGACGGGCGCCACCCCCCACTACGCCTCGCAGGCGGAGCTGTTCCCGTGGGCGTACGACGTGCCGGCGGCCGTCGGCGGGACGCTGGCGCTGCCCGGCGACCTGTGCGTGGCCGACGACGACGGCGCGGTGATCGTGCCGCGCCGCCGCGCCCAGCAGGTGCTGGACGCCGCCGCCGACCACGAGCAGTGGGAGCGCTACAGCCGCGCCCGCATCGAGGAGGGCGGGGCGCTTTCCGACTACTACCCCCTCACCCCCGAAACCCGCGCCGAGTACGAACGGTGGCGCAACATCAAGGAGAGCCAGTGATTCTCAGGTCCGTCGGCGCGATCGTCTTACTCATCGGCAGCTTGACCACACCCACCCCCGGCCCGTCGGCTGCCGGCAGACCCACCTGCGACTACCACGTCTCCCCCTCGGGCAGCGATCGGGGCGACGGCAGCGAGAAACGCCCGTGGAAGACGATCGAGCAGGCCCGCGACGCCCTGCGGGCCGACAGGAAACCCCAGAAGTGCGACATCGTGGTCAACGTCGCGGCCGGTGACTACGTCGTGGACAAGACCATCGAGTTCACCGAGGCCGACTCGGGCGAGAACGGCCACACGATCACCTACCGCAGCGCGGACGGGCCGGGCAAGGCCCGCCTGCTCGGCGCCAGGCCGCTCACCGGCTGGCAGAAGTACAAGGACAACATCTACAAGACCAAGATCGACCGGACCTTCTACACGCTGTTCGAGGAGGGCAAGCGCGCCACCACCGCCCGCCACCCGAACAGGACGAGCGACGACCTGTGGTCCCCTTACCTGTTCTCCATCCTCGGCGAGCCGGAGAAGGAGGCGGTGCGCCAGTGGCTGTACTTCAAGCCGGAGGACGTGCCGCAGGAGTGGGACGCGGACTTCGACCAGAACGCCCAGGTCGTGGTCTGGTCGGGCGGCTCGTGGAGCTGGTTCACCGACACCGTGCCGCTGGGCGGCGCCGACTTCCGCAAGAACTTCTTCACGCTCAACCACTGGGCCCGCTACTCGTTCGTCAACAGCCGCAGCGGCTCGCGCTACTTCCTGCAGAACACGCTGCGCTTCCTCGACCAGCCGGGTGAGTACTACTTCGACTTCGCCAAGGGCGAGGTCTACTACTGGCCGCGCGGCTCGATCGACAAGGTCATGGCACCGACGGTGAAGACGATCCTGCAGATCGCGGGCAGCACCCCCGAGCAGCGGGTGCACGACCTGGCCTTCGACGGGCTGGCGCTGCAGTACAGCGACTTCGTGGACTGGTACCGCGCCGGCTGGATCAGCGAGGGCGACTCGGGCTACGTGCACAAGTATCCCGTCTACGACCGGCAGATCGAGATGCCGCGCAACCGGTTCGGCATGATCACGGTGACGAACTCGCGGGACATCGACCTGACCCGGCTGCACCTGTCGGACAGCGGCTTCATGGGCGTCTACCTGCTGTTCGCCAACGAACGGGTCAAGGTGTCGGACAGCCTGCTGGAGAACATCGGCGCCGACGGCATCAAGGTCGAGGGCGGCTATCCCGGCGAGGGCGACATCTCCGGCCATCACACGATCACGAACACCTACATCCACCACGTCGGCGAGCTGGTCCCCGGCGACGCGGCCGGCATCGAGCTGATGAGCACGGGCAACAACACCGTCAGCCACGTCAACGTCCGGCACAGCGCCCGCTACGGCATCAGCCTGGAGGTGCGCCCCGAGATCAAGGACGAGGACAACTACGCCCGCAACAACCGCTTCTCCTACATCCGCATCGACGAGGCGGGGCTCGACAGCGGCGACATGGGCGCCTTCTACACCTACGGCGTCAGCAACACGGAGCCGCACGAGATCGACAACCACGTCTCGCAGATGGTGATCGGCGACGTCATCAACGACCCCGCCGGCGCGATGCCGGACAGCGGGACGCGCGGCGTGCACATGGACGCCGGCGGCTGCGGCTTCTCCTTCGCCAACATCGAGGTCGGCGAGGTCAGCGACGACAAGTACCAGAGCTACCAGTGCAACGAGGTCACCAACGCCAACTGGGCCGACGGCTTCGACGCCTCGAAGATGGAGTACGACAAGATCGGCGTGACCGGCGCGTTCCCGTACCCGCTGCCGGAAGCGAAGGTGACGCGGTGAAGGTCGTGAGCGCGGCGGTGGTCGTCCTGGCCGCGCTGGTCGTCGCCCCGGCCGCGAGCGCCCAGGCACCCTGCAGGCCGACGGAGTTCTACGTCGCGCCCGACGGCGCGGACCGCGGCGCGGGCGGCGCGCGGCACCCGTGGAAGACGATCGAGCACGCCCGCGACCAGGTCAGGGCCGCGAAGAAACACCAGAAGTGCGACATCGTGGTCAACGTCGCGGCCGGTGACTACGTCGTGGACAAGACCATCGAGTTCACCGAGGCCGACTCGGGCGAGAACGGCCACCGGATCGTCTACCGCAGCGTGGACGGGCCGGGCAAGGCCCGCCTGCTCGGCGCCGAGCCGCTCACCGGCTGGGAGAAGTACAAGGGCGAGATCTACAGGACGAAGGTCGACCGGACCTTCTACACGCTGTTCGAGGACGGGAAGCGCGCCACCACCGCCCGCTACCCCAACCGCAGGTCCGACGACGTGTGGGCGCCCTACCTCACCTCCGTGCTCAAGGAGCCGGAGAAGGAGGCGGTGCACCAGTGGCTCTACTCCAAGCCGGGCGAGTGGGACAAGAGCTGGAACCTCGACAACGCGCAGGTGACGGTCTGGTCGGGCGGCTCGTGGAGCTGGTTCACCGACACCGTCCCGATCCAGAACCCGTCGTGGGACGACAACCAGCTCACCCTGGAACACTGGACGCGCTACGCCCTGGTCAACAGCGGCGGCGGCTCGCGCTACTTCCTGCAGAACTCCCTCGACTTCCTCGACCAGCCCGGCGAGTACTTCTTCGACTTCGCCAAGGGCGAGGTCTACTACTGGCCGCGCGGCTCGGTCGACGAGGTCGTCGCGCCGACGGTGCGGACGATCCTGTCGCTGGCGGGCAGCTCCCCGGGCAAGCGGGTGCAGAACCTCGCCTTCGACGGGCTGGCCCTGCAGTACAGCGACTTCGTCGGCTGGTACCGCAACGGCTGGATCAGCGCGGGCGACGCGGGCGTGCCGCACAAGTACCCCGAGTACGACCGGCAGATCGAGATGCCGCGCAACCGGTTCGGCGCGGTCACCCTCACCAACACCCGCCACATCGACCTGACCCGGCTGCACATCGCCGACACCGGATTCACCGCGCTCTACCTGCTGTTCGCCAACGACCACGTCCGGATCTCCGACAGCCTGCTGGAGAACATCGGCGCCGACGGCATCAAGGTCGAAGGGCCGTACCCGGGCGAAGGTGACGTGGCCGGTCAGAACGTCTTCACCAACAATTACATCCACCACGTCGGCGAGCTCGTGCCCGGCGACGCGGCCGGCGTCGAACTCATGAACACCGGCGGCAACGAGGTCAGCCACACGGTGGTCCGGCACAGCGCCCGCTACGGCATCAGCCTGGAGGTGCGCCCCGAGGTCAAGGACGGCGACGGGTACGCCCACGGCAACGTGTTCAAGTATCTCCGCATCGAGGAGGCGGGCCTGGACAGCGGCGACATGGGCGCCTTCTACACCTACGGCGTCAGCAACAGCGACCCGCACCCCGTCACCAACCGCGTCTCCCAGGTCGTGATCGGCGACGTCATCCCCGACGCGTCGATGCCCGACAGCGGGACGCGCGGGGTGCACATGGACGCCGGCGGCTGCGGCTTCTCCTTCACCGACATCGAGGTCGGCGAGGTGACCGACGACAAGTACCAGAGCTACCAGTGCAACGAGGTCACCAACGCCAACTGGGCCGACGGCTTCGACGCCTCGAAGATGGAGTACGACAAGATCGGCGTGACCGGCGCGTTCCCGTACCCCGTTCCCCGCTAGACGGCGCCCGCGGGCGGCGGCCGACCCGCCGTCCGCGGGCGTTTCCACCACGGGCACGACCCTCTGGAGCACCCCCCATGAACGACCTGACGCGCCGTGGCTTCCTCTACCTGAGCACCACCACGGCCACGCTCGCCCTCTCCGGAACACCCGCGGCCGCCGGCCAGGGAAGGACCTGGTTCTCCCGCCCGGCCCGGTCCGTACGGCCCATGGTGCGCTGGTGGTGGCCCGACGCCCACGTGGATCCCGCCGAGCTCAGGCGCGAGGTCGACCAGCTCGCCGCCGCCGGGTTCGGCGGAGCGGAGATCGCGGCCGTGCACCACAGCATCCGCGACAAGTCCGTGCTCGATCCCGCCGGCCACGGCTGGGGCACCCCCGCGTGGAACGCCGCCGTCGAGGCCGCGCTCGACCAGGCGGCCAGGCGCGGCATCCGGATCGACCTGACCATCGGCCCGGCCTGGCCGGCGGCGGTGCCGTCCATCACCCCTGACAGCCCTGCCGCGGTCAAGGAGCTCGCCCACGGCTCGGTCACCGTCGCCGCGGGCGCCACGTACACGGGCGACGCGCCGCCCCCGGCCGTGCCGCCCGGCGAGGGCGTCACCGAGCGGAAGCTGCTGCTGGTGCAGGCGGCCCGGATCGAGCCCGCCCACTCCACCGGCGACGAGACCGGCCTCGACCCCGCCTCCGTGCGGGAGGTGCCGGTGAGCGGGGAGACCGTGTCGTGGACCGCGCCCGGCGACGGCGAGTGGGTGCTGATCTCCTACTGGGAGCGCGGCTCCGGCCAGCGCCCCGAGTCCGGCCCGCACACCGCGCCCGAGGCGTACGTGGTCGACCACTTCAGCGCGGCGGGCACCCAGGCGGTCATCGACTTCTGGGAGGCACGGCTGCTCACTCCCGCCCTGCGGCGGCTGCTGAGGAGGGCGGGCGGCGCGCTGTTCGAGGACTCCATCGAGATCGAGACCGACGCGCTGCCGTGGACGCCGGGGCTGCTGGAGGAGTTCGGGCGGCGGCGGGGCCATCCGCTCGCGCCGCTGCTGCCGGTAGTGCTGCTGGCGGAGGAGGATCCGGTCTTCGCCTACGACGCCGCGCTCACCAGGCACGCCCGCAAGGACTACTGGGACACGATCTCCGAGCTGTTCAACGAGCACCACTTCGGCCGGCTGCGCGACTGGGCCCACTCGCTTGGGCTGAAGCTGCGGGCGCAGCCGTACGGGCTGCGGACCGACGCCATCGCGGCGGCGGCCGTGCTGGACGTTCCCGAGGGCGAGTCGCTCGGGTTCAAGAACCTCGACGACTACCGCTGCCTGGCCGGAGGCCGGGACCTGGCCGGGGGCGAGGTGCTGTCGAGCGAGGCGGGGGCGTACGCGGGCGGCGCCTACACCACGACGTGGGCGAAGGTGCTCACCACCATGGGAGGCGCGTACGCGGCGGGGCTCAACCAGACGGTGCTGCACGGGTTCTCGTACGCGAGCGCGCCGGGGGCGGCCTGGCCGGGGTTCGCCGCGTTCACGCCGTACGACGGGACGGCCGGGTATGCGGAGTCGTGGGGTCCGCGCCAGCCGACCTGGCAACACATGCCCGATATTTCTGGGTATTTCGGGCGGGTGCACCAGGTGCTGCGGGAGGGCGTCCCACGCATCGACGTCGCCGTCCTGCGGCAGACCGGCTACACCAAGACCGGCATCGGCGCCTCCTGGTTCACCGGCGAGGGCATCCCCACCGGCTGGACCCACCAGTTCGTCAGCGGCCCCCTGCTCGCCCTGCCCGCCGCCCGCGTCTCCGGCGGCCGGCTCGCGCCCTCGGGTCCGTCCTACAAGGCGCTGTTCGTGGAGGGCGACAAGTTCTACGCGGGCGAGCCCACGATGACGCTGCCGGTGGCCGAACGGCTGCTGGAGTACGCGCGGGCCGGGCTGCCCATCGTGCTGCTCGGGGCGTGGGAGTCGGCCTCGGTGCCGGGCGTGCCCGGCGACGGCGAGAACGAACGGCTGCACGAACGCGTCGCCGCGCTCCTGGCCGAGCCCACAGTGCGGATGGTCGCCGGCCAGGCGGACGTCCCCGGCGCGCTCGCCGCCCTCGGCGTGCGGCCCGACGTGCGCTACGCCACCTCCAGCACGCTGCTCACGCTGCGGCGGGTGGCGGGGAAGGTCGACTACTACTACCTGTGCAACGGCAGGCACGTCGAGAACCCGAAACCGCCGGTCGCCCCGATCGACCACGACGTCACGCTGGCCCGCGCGGACCGTGACGGAGTCCCGTACCTGCTGGACCCGTGGACCGGCCGGGCCGAGCGGATCGCGTTGTACACCGAGGAACCCGAAGGGATCCGCCTGCGGGTCACGCTCCGGCCGGGACAGGCCCGGATCGTCGCGATCGGACGCCCGGGGTTGTCCGGCGACCGCACGGGCCGGCTCCCCCACGCCACCGCCACCGACGCGGACCGCGCCCTCTACGCCGGCGCCCACCTCGCCGTCCGCGCCGCCAGGGCGGGCACCTACACCACCACCCTTTCCACGGGTCGCACGGTCACCACGGTCGTCGGTGACGTCCCCGAGCCCGTGGAGCCGTCGTCGTGGCGGCTCAAGGTCGAGGACTGGCGGCCCGGCGCCACACCGACCCGGACGACGAAGGTCGTCCACGAGCTGGAGCTGGACGCGCTCGTCCCCTGGACGGAGCTCCCCGGACTGGCCGACGTGTCGGGCATCGGGACCTACACCACCACGGTGGACCTGGACGGCCCCGCGTACCTGGAGCTGGGCGAGGTGACCGACACCTGCCGGGTGCGCGTCAACGGCCGCCGCCTCGCCGCCGTCGACCAGCTCCACCCGGTCGTGGACCTCGGCCCGCACGTCCGGCGCGGCCCCAACACCATCGAGATCGAGGTGGCCACCCCGCTCGGCAACCGGCTCAGGGTCGCGGACCCGGACGTCTACGGCGGGCTGGGGCGGCAGCCGTACGGACTGAAGGGACCGGTCCGTCTGGTGCCGTACAGCGAAGCCCGCCTGCCCGGCTTTTGACCCAGCTCTTAACGCGTTCGATCCCACCAGGGCGGCATTACTACTGCTGGGTGGCGACAAGGCGGGGAACTGGGAGCGCTGGTACGAGAAGAACGTTCCGCTGGCCGAACAGCTTTATACCGTCTACACCAGCGATAGCAAGGAACGCGAGGCGGAGTGGGCCGAACTGGTCGAGTTCATCCGCGATGACTCTCCATACCCGACGCTCGGCGTGGTGTCGGGGAGACGGCGTCAGGGCAAGACGCTGCTCCTCGGCTCCATCGCCGATCCGGCTGATCCTGTGCGGCTCCGCCCTCACGTTCATGGGCGGGCTGCTCGCCGGCAACGCGCCGTTGCGCGGCAGGGCGGGCCTGGAACTGGTCGTCCCCACTCTGGACTACCGACTGGCCGCTGATTTCTGGCAGATCAGCGACCCCCGGTTCGCTCTCCTCACTCACGCCGTGCTCAAGGGAGGCCAGCTGTTCGAGGTGCTCTATCGGCAGCAGGCTCAGCCCGAGTCTGGTGAACGATAGCGGGAAGACGGCCAGGGGCCCAGCTGCGAGAGCGGCCAGGCTCCAAGGATCGCGGCAGCCCTTCGATCAGCGTGCTCACCTCGTCGGTGACCGCTCAAAAACAAGGCGCGCTCGCCGGAGCCTGTCCGGATCGAGCGCGCCGCGTGGTCGTTGCTTCGGTGTACAGCTCACTTGGTCAGGGAGCGGCCGGTGGCCCAGACGGCCAGGCCGGCGACGACGCCGAGGGCCGCTCCGATCCACAGCACGCCGGTGGTGCCGGTCGCCGTGACGATGACGCCGCCGACCGCCGCGCCCGCAGCGATCGCCAGGTTGAACATCGAAGTGTTCAGCGCGGTCGCGGCCTCGGCCGCCTCGGGAGCGGCCTTGAAGATCCAGCTCTGCACGCCTACCGGCACCGCGCCGAAGGCCAGGCCCCAGAGGACCAGCAGCACCAGGCCGCCGACCGGCGTGACGCCGACCAGGGGGAACAGGGCCAGGGAGGCGGCCAGCATCGCACCCGCGCCGATGAGGGCGTGGCGCGGGTCGCGGGCGGCGGCGGAGCCGGCGACGAAGGTGCCGAGGATCCCGGCGACGCCGAAGGCCAGCTGAGCGGGCCCGATCAGGGTGGTGTCGAGCCCGGAGGTCTGCTGAAGGATCGGGCTGATGAAGGTGAAGGCGGCCCAGTGCGCTCCGACCAGCAGGAACGTGGCGGTCACCGCGGCGCGCACGGCGGGGTTACGCAACTGGGCGAGCAGGGTGCGCGGTGAGACCGTCGTGGTGGCGGGCAGCTTGGGCAGCAGGGCGTACAGAGCGACGGCGACCAGGACGCCGAGCGCGGCGACCACACCGAAGGCGATCCGCCAGTCGGTCAGCCCGCCGATCAGGGTGGCGGCGGGCACGCCCAGCACGTTGGCGGCGGTGGCGCCGCCGAAGGCCAGCGAGGTGGCGCGGGGAATGTGACGCTCGGGGACGAGCCGGACGGCGACGCTGGCGGCCAGCGCCCAGAAGCCGCCGATGGCGATGCCGACGAAGACGCGGGAGACCAGCAGCACACCGAAGGTCGGGGCGAGCGCGGACGTGAGGGTCGCCACCAGCATGACGGCCAGCAGGCCCAGCAGGACCAGTCGCCGGTCGAGCCGCCTGATGAGCATCGGCAGGACCGGGGCGGAGATCGCCGCCAGCAGCCCCGGCAGGGTCACGGTCAGCCCGGCCAGCCCTGCGGAGACGCCCAGACCGCCGCTGATAGCGGTGAGCAGGCCTACGGGCAGCGATTCGACCGTGACCATGGCGAAGGTGGCGGTGGCCACCGCGATGACGGCCAGCCACTGCCTGAGCGGAACGTTCGGTGAAGCAGCCGCCGGAGTCGCACTGCCGACGGGTGCCGTGTCCATGAGCATGACATCCACCTCTAAATCTCAACGTTGAACTTTTCAACATTGAGGATCGTAGAAGATGGGTTACCTTAGTGTCAAACACTTCAATGTTGAGGAGTTCTGATGGAGCAGACCGAGGACCACGTCGACCAGGTAGTGCGTCAGTGGCGGGCCGAGCGCCCCGACATCGACCCCTCCTCCATGGGCGTGATCGGCCGCATCTCCCGCGCCGCTCAGACGCTGAGCAAACGCCATCGTGCCGTGTTCGCCCGTCACGACCTCCAGCCCTGGGAGTTCGACATCCTCGCGACCTTGCGCCGGTCGGGACCGCCGTACCGGATGACCGCCGGAGCGCTCGGCGGCGCGTCGATGGTCACCTCCGGCGCGATCACCAACCGCATCGACCACCTCGTGAGCCGGGGCCTGGTCACCCGCGAGACCGACCCGGACAACCGCCGCAGCGTCCTGATCACCCTCACCGACGCCGGCCTCGACGTCATCGACCGGGCCGTCACCGACCACGTCAGCGGCCAGGCGGAGTCCCTGGCGGCACTCTCTCCGGGCGAACAGGACCAGCTGGCCGCCCTGCTGCGCAAACTCCTGCTGAGCCACGGGGACACCCCGGCCCGGACTCAGGCAGGCGTGGCGTCATCACGCAGATGACCGGTCGTCCCGCGCCGTGCCCGTACCGGAGCCCAGGTCCAGCACCCGTTCGGTCCGGCCGTCTTCGGCAGGCATCGCGTCGATGATGGCGCGGGCGCGGGAGGCCACCACGCCGGCCGCCATCCGGTCGGTCAGGATGTAGAGACGGTTGTCCAGGATCCCCTCGACGACCTGCTCTCCCACCGTGTCGATGTCGCGGCCGTGAACAGCGATGATCTCGGCTCCCTGTCGGGCCAGCTCCGCCACCCGCGCCCGCTCCCCGGGCGGCACGATGTCGTCGGGCGCTGCGTGCAGGCTGTTGGTCGTGATTGCGGTGGCCACGAGGCCCGGGAGGAGCACGCTCGCCCCGATGGCGGCGCCTTCGTCGCGCAGGCCGTGGTGGAGCGTCTCGGTCAGCGCGATGACGGCTGCCTTGGAGGCGGTGTAGCCGTAGGCGGCGCTGCGGCCAGGGAAGACGCCCAGGCCGGCGACCGAGGCGGTGTTGACGATGTGGCCAGGCCCTCCCCGGCTCAGCATTCTGGGCAGGAACGTCTGCACACCGTTGTTCACGCCGTCGACGTTGACACCGGTGATGTAGTCCCAGATCGGATAGGTGACCTGCTCGGAGACCTTGCGCAGGCCGAGGCTGACGCCGGCGTTGTTGATCAGCAGGGAGACCGGGCCGAGTCGTTGCTCGGCCTGGTCGGCCACAGCGGCGAAGGCGGCGCGGTCGCGAACGTCGAGCTCGAAGGTCTGTACGCTCCCGGCGTCCGGAGCGCGGGTCGCCAGTTCGTTCTTGGCCGCGTCGAGAGCCATGGCGTCGATGTCGGCGAGCGCCATGCGCACTCCCCGGCCGGCCAGGGCCCGCGCGATGCCGAGCCCGATGCCGCGCGCGCCCCCAGTGATGAAAGCCGTCGTGCCGCGCAGGTTCTCCATGCTTTCACTCCTAGGTAGAGACTCTCTCTTAGTAGAGATTCTATACGAATCACAGCAACGCTCCGGCCTTGACCGGAACCACGGAGGCGTATACATATCTATTCACAGCCAACTAAACATTCGCCCCTGAGAGGTGCAGGTGAAGGCAACCATCACGGTGCTCGCGACCGCGGCTGCGCTCGTCTTATGCCCGGCGAGCGCACAGGCCGAGGCGGGTGACGAACCGCGCTTCTCGGTGCCCGGGAGGAGCGGCGGGACCTGCGTCGACGCGCCCCTGACCATCACGTTCCCCGAGCCGCCCACCCTGGGCACCACTGGCGCGATCGAGGTGCGCCGCGCCGACGGCACGCTCGCCGACCGCATCGAGGCCGCCACCGCCACCGACGACAGGAAGAACATCGGCTCCGCCGTCTCGGACACGGGGCTGCCGCACGACTTCTCGTACGAGTCGATCATGATCGAGGGGCGCAGGGCCTCCGTCCACCTGCACCACCAGCTGGCGTACGGCCAGGAGTACTACGTCACCGTGGACCCGGGCGTGTTCGCGGGCTTCGACGGTGTACGCGACCCGCAAGCCTGGCGGTTCACGACGACCAGGCGCGAGCCCCGGCCCGCACCCGGGCCGGGCCGGCTGACCGTGTCGGCCAAGGGCGCCGGCGACTTCTGCACCGTGCAGGGCGCCATCGACGCCGTGCCTACCGGCAACACCACCCCGGTGACGATCGACGTACGGCCCGGCGTCTACACCGAGATCGTCTACGTCCGCGAGGACCGCCCGCACATCACCGTGCGCGGCGCGGGCGCGAAGCGCACGGTGATCCGCTACCCCAACAACGACCTGCGCAACGGCGACAAGGCGCTGAGCGACGGCGGTCCTGAGGACGTGTGCCCGCGCCGTGTGCTGGAGACCTCCGACCTGCACAACTGCTGGCGGGCCTCGTTCGGGGTGGACGCCTCCGACTTCCGGATGAGCGACGTCACCGTGCACAACACGACGCCGGACGGCGGCTCGCAGGCCGAGGCCTTCCGCGGCAACAACGAGCGCATCGCGCTCGAACGCGTGCACCTGCGCAGCTTCCAGGACACCCTGCGCCTGCAGGGCAAGGGCTTCGTGACCGACAGCCACATCAGCGGCGACACCGACTTCGTCTGGGGCACCGGCACGGTGTTCATCCAGGACACGGTGCTGGAGTCGACCGACCGCGGCTACATCTCGCAGAGCCGCAACGACGAGACCCGGCCCGGCACGGTGTTCGTCAGGACCAGGCTGACGCGGGCGCCCGGCGTGCCGGACGGCTCGGTCGCGCTGAGCCGCAGCGCGGTGTGGCGGTTCACGCACAGCCAGGTCGTGTACATCGACACCAGGATGGACGGCCACATCGACCCGGCCGGCTGGCAGATCGACCCGGACGACTGCGCGCAGGCCCGGCAGACGTCCTTCTGGGAGTACGGCAGCACCGACCTGTCGGGCCGCCCGATCGACACCTCGCAGCGGCTGGCCTGCTCGCGTCAGCTCACGGACGCCGAGGCGAGGCAGTGGAGCGACCCGGCGTACGTGCTGGGCGGCTGGGATCCGGAGCGGGGCCACCACGGAGAGCACGGGAGCGGATCTGATGCACACGAATGACGAGACGGGCCACGACGCGACCGGCCCCCTGAGTGACGCCTTGAGCAACGCGGCGAGCCGGCGCGGCGTGCTGGGCGGGATGCTGGGCGGGTTCGGCGCGGCCGTCGTCGCCGGCACGGCGGCGCCGGCGACGGCCGCCACGACCCAGGCCACGACACACAGCACGGCACAGGGCGAGACGGGGGCGGCCGCAGCGGCCAAGCGGCCGGCGCGGCCGGTGGCGCCGGTGAACCAGGAGGTCGCCGCCAGGTTCGGTCCCGAGTACCGGACGTTGCCCGAGGCCGTGGCGGGCGTCGACATCGAACCGCTGATCGGCGTGCACTCGGCCGCCGACATCGCGGCCCGGCGCAGGGCCATGGCGGACTACATCTGGAAGGGCGCGGGCCTGCCCACGTCGCTGCCGGAAGTGGACGAGGGCTTCGACGCGCCCGACTTCGCCTCGCTGACGGGCGTGCGCAGGATCGACCGGCTGACGGTCCCGCTGCGCTACCGCGTCTCGGCCACGGTGTACGACCTCCTGCCGCGCAAGCGCTGGAACCGGCGGCTGGCCCTGTACCACAACGGGCACGGCGAGCCGTTCGACACCATGCTCCGCACCGTCCAGGCGCTGCTGGACCGGGGTTACCGGGTGATGGTGTACGCGATGCCGTTCCACCACTGGAACGCCCAGCAGATCGCCGACCCCGACGACCCGGACACGCTGCTGCCCGGCCCGTCGCACCGGGAACTGCCGCCGTGGGAGCGGGCCGGGTTCTCGACGCTGACGTTCTTCCTCGAACCGGTC
Organism: Nonomuraea mesophila; assembly: GCF_004352805.1. Lineage (NCBI taxonomy): Bacteria > Bacillati > Actinomycetota > Actinomycetes > Streptosporangiales > Streptosporangiaceae > Nonomuraea > Nonomuraea mesophila. The sequence continues at coordinate 24,418 of NZ_SMLD01000069.1, read as the reverse complement.
ACCGTGACCCTGAACTACGCGCAGGCGACGTACCGGCCCGCCTCCGTGGAGATGGTCGGCCTGTCGGGCGGCGGCTGGACGACCACGGTGTACGCGGCGCTGGACCCGCGGGTGACGCGCAGCTATCCGGTGGCCGGGTCGCTGCCGTTCTTCCTGCGCCCGGCCTCGCCCAAGCCGAGCCCGACGATCGGCGACTTCGAGCAGACCAAGGACGCGCTGCCGGGCTTCTACGCCGCCGGGTCCGACGACTTCCTCGACATGTACGTGCTGGCCTCGGTCGGCCGGGGGCGCGGCCAGTTGCAGATCCTCAACCGGTTCGACGACTGCTGCTTCAACGGGGTCGGGCACCGCGCCTACCACGCCCCGGTGCGCGACCGGGTGGCGCTGCTCGCGGGCGGGCGGCCCGAGCAGGGCCGGTGGGACATCCTCGAGGACGCCACGCACGAGGACCACACCATCTCGCCGTACGCCCTTTCCGTGATCCTCTGGGATCTTGACACCTCAAATATCACAACCTAATATCGGAATATAGATACGTTCTTGAATAAATATTCGGGCGGAGGATTGCGTGGCGGTCAGGACTTTTTCCCAACGGCGCCGGGTGATCGTGAACACCGACGCCAAGAATGAGGCGGACGACCAATTCGCGATCGTGCACGCCCTGCTTTCCCCGAGCCTCGACATTCGAGGGCTGGTCGCCGCGCATTTCGGCAACAGACGCACCCGGTCGAGCCTGGAGGAAAGCCGGGAGGAGATCGAGCTGCTGCTGCGGCTGATGAAGCTCGACGGCCAGGTGCCGGTGGCCGACGGAGTGCCGTACGCGCTGCCCGACGTCGGCACCCCCGTCAGGACGCCCGGCGTGGAGCTGATCATCTCCGAGGCCATGCGCGACGTGGAGGAGCCGCTGTTCGTGGCGTTCCTCGGCCCGCTCACCGACATGGCCTCGGCCCTGATGCTGGAGCCGCGCATCGCCGAACGGGACGTCACCGTGGTCTGGATCGGCGGCGGCGGTTACGACGGCAGGGAGGGCGAGCCGGGACGTCCCGAGTTCAACCTGTCCAACGACATCGTGGCGGCCAACATCGTGTTCTCCTCGTCGTTGCGGGTCTGGCAGGTGCCCGCGCCGACGTACCGGATGATGGCGGTCGGCTACGCCGAGCTGGACGAGAAGGTCGCCCCGTACGGCGAGATCGGCGACTACCTCGTGCGCCAGCTCGTCGAGTGGAACGAGAGCCGGCACGGCGGGTCGATCGAGTTCCGCGTGCTGGGCGACTCCCCCGCGATCGGGCTGATGCTGCACCCGGCGTGCGGGACGTGGGTGGAGCGCCCCGCGCCGAACTTCCGCCACGACGGCTCGCACGACTTCTCCGCCGCCAACCGGCCCATCCGCACCTACGACTCGATCGACGCACGGTTCATCCACGAGGACTTCTTCGCCAAGCTGCGGGCCTTCGCGCAGAGGAGGGTGTGACATGAGCGCGCTGACGTTCGGCGCCGGGATATGGGCGTTCGGGCAGATCGTCGACCGGTACGCGACCGACGGCTACGGCCCGTCCCGGACGATGACCGAGATGCTCGACCTGGCGGCCTCCGTGGACGGGCTGGAGTGCCTCGACATCAACGTGCCGTTCGCCGAGGGCGTCTCCAAGACCTCCGAGCTGGCGGCGGCGCTGGCCGAGCGCGGGCTGCGGGCCAGGGCGATCACGCCGCACCTGTACACGCGGGAGTTCGCCAAGGGCGCCTTCACCAACCCCGACCCCGCCGTGCGCGAGCGCGCCGTGGAGCGCGTGCACGAGGCCGTCGCCGTCGCGCGGGAACTCGGGGCCGGCTACGTGAAGTTCTGGCCCGGCCAGGACGGCTTCGACATGCCGGGACAGGCCGATTACGCACGGCTGTGGGACCTGACGGTCTCCGCGATCCGCGAGACGGCCTCGGCGCACCCGGACGTGCAGTTCGCGATCGAGTACAAGGCCAAGGAGCCGCGGGTGCGCATCACGCTCTCCGACGCGGCCCGCACCCTGCTCGCGATCGAGGAGGCCGGGCAGCCGAACGTCGGCATCGTCATGGACTTCGGCCACTCCCTGCTCGCCGGCGAGACGCCCGCCGAGGCGGTGCAGCTCGTGCACCGGCGCGGGCGGCTGGTGTCGGTGGAGCTGAACGACAACTGGCGCGGATGGGACGACGACCTGCCCGTGGCGTCGGTGCACCTGTTCGAGACCATCGAGTACCTGCTCGCGGTGCGGCGCATCGGCTGGAGCGCGCCGGTCCTGCTCGACCAGTTCCCCTTCAGGGAGGACCCGGTACGCGCGCTGTCGCAGAGCATCGCCACGATCCGCGTGCTGGAGCGGGTGTGCGACCGCGTCGACCTCGACGCGCTGCGTGAGGCGCAGGAGCGGCAGGACGCCCTCGCGGCGCAGGCGCTGCTCTGGTCGGCGCTCGCAACCGCCCGCGAGACGCCGTGACCCTCGCCCAGGCGTCCGGCGGCCTGCTGCTGCCCGACCACGACGCCATCGGCGCATGGCGCCGGCTGCGCGACCGGCTGGCGCACGCCGACCGGGCCGCCCGCGCCGCCGCGCTGGCCGCGCTGGCGGTCGGCATCAGGCGTACGGCGATCAGCACGATCCACGCGGCGGGCCTCGGGCACACCGGGGGCGACCTGTCCGTCACCGACATCCTCACCACGCTGTACGGCGCCGTGCTGCGCATCGACCCGGCCCGACCCGGCTGGCCCGAGCGCGACCGCCTCATCCTGAGCAAGGGACACTGCTCGGTCGCCCTCTACACCACGCTCACGACCTGCGGTTTCTTCCCCGCGGACCGGCTCGCCACGTTCGCCGCGCCGATGTCGCCGCTCAACGGCCACCCCAGCCGCAGGGCGGTGCCGGGCGTCGAGACCAGCTCGGGCCCGCTCGGGCACGGGCTGCCCGTCGGCGTCGGCGTGGCGGTCGGCCTGCGCCTGCGCGGGTCACCGGCGCGGACCGTGGTCGTGCTCGGCGACGGCGAACTGCAGGAGGGCAGCAACTGGGAGGCCGCCATGACCGCGGCGCACCGGGGGTTGTCGTCGCTGACGGCCGTCATCGACCGCAACGGGCTGCAGCAGGGCGCCCGTACCGGCGACACCAACGACCTGGAGCCGCTCGCGGACAAGTGGCGGGCGTTCGGGTGGGAGGTCGCCGAGGTCGACGGCCACGACCATCTGGCGCTGCTGGACGCCGTGACCGCGCCGCACGCCGGGTCGCGGCCGCGCTGCGTGATCGCGAGAACCGTGAAGGGGCGAGGGGTGTCGTTCATGGAGGACCGGGTGGAGTGGCATCACAAGGTGCCGGACGCCGAGCAGACCCGCATGGCGCTCGAGGAACTGCGTTGACCGTCGAGGAGACGTACGACTGCAGGGACGCCTTCGCCGCGGAGCTGGCGCGGCTGGCCCGCGCCGACGACCGGATCGTGGCCGTGTGCAACGACTCGGTGGGGTCGAGCAAGCTGGCCGCCTTCGCCCGGGAGTTCCCCGACCGGCTGATCAACGTCGGCATCGCCGAGCAGGACATGGTGGGCATCGGCGCGGGGCTGGCCAACGCGGGGCTGGTGCCGTTCGTGTGCGGGGCGGCGACGTTCCTGACCGCGCGGGCGCTGGAGCAGATCAAGGCCGACGTCGCCTACAGCCTGGCCAACGTCAAGCTGTGCGGGATGAGCCCCGGCCTGGCCTACGGCGCGCTCGGGGCCACCCACCACTCGACCGAGGACCTGTCGTGGTTGCGGGCCATCGCCGACCTGCCCGTGGTCGTGCCCGCCGATCCCGCGCAGACCAGCGCCGCCGTCCGGTGGGCGGCCGGGACGACGGGGCCGGCGTTCCTGCGGATCGGCCGTTTCCCCGTGCCGGACGTCTCGCCGCCCGGCGGGCCCGCCTTCACCTACGGGCGGGCGGCGCGGCTGCGGGACGGCGCGGACGCCACGCTCGTGGCGACCGGCACCATGGTCAGCCGCGCCCTGCGGGCCGCCGACCTGCTCGCCGTCCAGGGGGTGGACGCGCGGGTGGTGAACGTGTCCACGATCAGCCCGCTCGACCGCGACGAGATCGTCGCCGCGGCCCGGCAGACCAGGGCGGTCGTCACGGCCGAGGAGGCGGTGCCCACCGGCGGGCTGGGGGCGGCGGTGGCCGAGGTCGTGCTGGAGGCCAGGCCGGTGCCGATGCGGCTGCTCGGTCCCCGTACGTTCGCGCCGACCGGGGAGACGGCGTTCCTGCTGGAACACTTCGGGCTCACCGCCGCGGGCATCGCCCGTTCGGCGCTGGAGGTGCTGGGCCTTGACGACGGGTGATCCGCTGGTGCTGGGTGTCGACCAGGGCACCAGCGCGACCAAGGCGATCCTCGTGGACGTCGCGGGCGAGCCGGTGGCGCGGGCCTCCGCGCCGCTCGCGCAGCGGCATCCGGGGCCGGGCCTGGTCGAGCAGGACGGCGAGGAGGTGTGGCGCAGCGTCCTCGACGCGGTGTCGGGGTGCCTGTCCGGGGTGCCGCCGGGACGGGTGGCCGCCGTGGGGCTGAGCGTGCAGCGGGAGTCGCTGATCCTGTGGGACCGCGCGTCGGGCGCGCCGCTCGGCCCGCTGGTGAGCTGGCAGGACCGCCGGGGTGCGGACCTGTGCGCCCGGCTGGCCGCCTCCGGCGCGGCGCCCATGGTCCGCCGGATCAGCGGCCTGCCGCTGGACCCGATGTTCTCCGCGGCCAGGGCCGCCTGGCTGCTCGGCCACCACGGAACCCGTGACGGTCCCTGTCTGGGGACGGTGGACTCATGGTTGTTGTCCCGGCTGGGCGCCGGGCACGTGATCGAGGTCGGCAGCGCCTCGCGTACGCAGTTGCTCGACGTGCGGGCCCGCCGCTGGAGCCCCGAGCTGCTGGAGCTGTTCGGCATTCCCGAGGAGTCCCTGCCCGGGATCGTCCCGTCCGCCGGGGCGCACGCGGACGCCGCCGCGCTGCACCCGTCGCTGGCCGGGGTGCCGGTCGGCGCGGTGATGGGCGACTCGCACGCCGCCCTGTTCGCGCACGCGGCCGGCCGTCCCGGGCGGGTCAAGGTCACGTACGGTACGGGCTCCTCGGTGATGGGCCTGGCCGGCCCGGACGCCGGCGAGGACGAGGGGTTGTGCCTGACCATCGGGTGGCAGGACGACGAACCCGCGTACGCGCTGGAGGGCAACGTCCTGGCCGCCGGGGCGACGCTCACCTGGCTGGCCGGGTTGCTCGGCACGGAGCCGGGGGAGCTGGCGCGGCTCGCGACGCGGGGGCGCAGGGGCGCGGTGCACCTCGTGCCCGCGTTCGGCGGTCTGGGCGCTCCTTGGTGGGATGATCGGGCGGTGGCGGTCATGGCGGGGTTCGGGCTCGGCAGCCGCAGGGAAGATCTCGCGAGGGCGGCGGTCGACTCGATCGCGCTGCAGGTGGGCGACGTCGTGACGGCCCTGGAACGGGCGTCGGGCCCGGTGGAGGAGCTGCTGGCCGACGGTGGCCCCACGGCCAACGCCGACCTCATGCAGTGGCAGGCCGACGTGACGGGGCGCGCGGTGCGGGTGGCGCGGCAGCCGGAGCTGTCCGCTCTGGGGGCCGCTCACCTGGCCGGGGTGGCGCACGGTGTATGGTCCCGCCGGGAGCTGTCCGGGCTGCCCCGCCACGGCCGGCGCTACACGCCCGGCCTTCCGGTGTGCGAGCGCCGCCGCGCCCTAGCAGAATGGCACTCGGCAGTGGCCCGGGCTCGCCACCGGACCAGCAGGAGCGGCGGAGCCGAAGCGGAGGCCAGCGATCGTGGGAGCTGACAGTCAGTTCGAGAAGAGCCGTGGCGGCGGGGAGCCCGTGAGATACACCGGGCGCCGGATCAGCCAGGAGTCCGAACGCATGCGGCTGCTGGTGCGGGTCGCGCGCCTCTACCACGAGCACGGCGTACGCCAGCCGCAGATCGCCGCCCAGTTGCGCATCTCGCAGCCGCGGGTGTCCCGGCTGCTCAAGGAGGCGGCGGAGATCGGGATCGTGCGCACGGTCGTGGTGGTGCCGAGCGGCGTGCACGCGCTGCTGGAGGAGGACCTCGAGCGGAAATACGGCGTGGAGCAGATCATCGTCGTGGACGCCGCGGGCGACAACCACGACGTGGTGGCCGCGCTGGGCTCGGCCGGGGCCACCCATCTCGACGCCACCCTCATCGGCGGCGAGCACCTCGGCATCTCGTCGTGGAGCGCGAGCCTGCTGGCCACGGTGGAGGCCATGCAGCGCCGTCCCGTGCGGGTGGCCGAGGAGGTCGTGCAGCTCATCGGCGGGGTGGGCAAGGGGTCGGCGCAGGTGCAGGCCACCCGGCTGGCCGCCCACCTGGCGGACCTGACGGGCGCCGAGCCGGTGTTCCTGCCCGCTCCCGGCCTGGTCAGCACACCGGAGGCGCGTCAGGCGCTGTCGGAGGACCACGTGGTGCGGCAGGTCGTCGACGCGTGGTCGCGGCTGACGACCGTGCTGGTCGGCATCGGCAGCCTCGACCCGTCGCCGTTGCTGCGTGACAGCGGCAACGCCATCGACGAGGAGGAGCTGGAGACGCTGCGCGGGCTGGGCGCGGTGGGCGACGTGTGCCTGCGCTTCTTCGACGCCGAGGGCCGGCTGGTCGACTCGCCGCTGGAGCGGCGCATCCTCGGCATCCCGGCCGCCGACCTGCTGCGGGTGCCCCGGCGCATCGCGATCGCCGGGGGCCGGCGCAAGACGGCCGCTATCCGGGCGGCGCTCAGGGGCGGCTGGGTGAACACCCTGATCACCGACGTGGGCGTGGCCGAGCAGCTGCACAAGGACTGACCCCGCTCCCCCGGGCGGCGATCCCGCCCTGGGCTCTCTCGTGCGCAAGGCCGCCGGGCATCTGGCTCGGCGGCCTTCGTCGTCTCCGCTCCCAGGGCGCCGTGACGGGTCTGTTAACCGACTGTTTCATCCGCGTACGTAACCGCTCTTGACAGCCACAACCGTGTCGTTCACGATGTGATGAATCCACTCCATTCATGCGTGAATAAAAATTCTGAGCAAACGCCGGCGTGGTTCCGGAGTCGTGCCGAAAGAGGGCACAGCCCTGTCTATTCGGGGCGGAAAGAGAGCGTTTCGCATGACCGAGGCCCTTGGCTTCGATCGCCAACATTCATCATTCAGCCGCCGGAATTTCGTGCGATCCGCGGCGTTGGCCCCGCCCGCTGTGGCGTGGGCGGGCACGTCGAGCGGCACATCGAGCGTGGCGGCGAAGCCGAGCCCGAGCCCGAGCCCCACGGTCGAGGCGAAGGAGCGGGCCAAGGGCGTGCCCGCCTTCCCCGGCGCCGAAGGAGCCGGGATGTACACCACGGGCGGCCGGGGCGGCGCCGTGTACGAGGTGACCACCCTTGACGACGACGGCCCAGGCTCGTTACGCGAGGCGGTGGCGAAATCCGACGGGACGATCGTCTTCCGGGTCGCCGGCAACATCCGGATCCAGGGCGGCCTCGACATCACCGGCTCCAACCTCACCATCGCCGGCCAGACCGCTCCCGGCCACGGCGTCACCGTCATCGGCAACGAGACGCAGATCAAGGGTGACAACATCATCCTGCGCCACCTGCGCTTCCGCGGCGGCGACGAGCTCGGCACCCCCATCGACACCTTCGGCGCCCGCGACGTGCGCGACCTCATCATCGACCACTGCTCGTTCAGCTGGGGCGTGGACGAGTGCTTCTCCGTCTACGGCAACACCAACGTGACCGTCCAGTGGTGCATCATCTCCGAGGGCCTGGTGAACTCGGTGCACCCCAAGGGCCGCCACGGCATGGGCGGCCTGTGGGGCGGCGACACCATCACCTACCACCACAACCTGCTCGTCCACGAGAACGGCCGCAACCCGCGCTTCAGCTTCACCGAAGGCATGAGCCTGGTCGTGGACCACCGCAACAACGTGATCTACAACCCCGGCATCACCTCCTGCTACGGCGGCGAGTGGTCCAACGGCATCAACATCGTCGGCAACTACTACAAGCCCGGACCGAACACGCGGCCCCCGATCGCCAGGACGATCGTGGCGCCAGGACGCTTCGGCCAGTGGCACGTCAGCGGTAACACGGTCGAGGGCCACGACGACATCACGGCCGACAACACGCTCGGCATCACCTACCCGGTCGGCGGCATCACGCTGCTGCCCAGGCCGGTGGAGTTCGAGCACGGCATCACGGAGCAGACGTCGGCGCAGGCGTACGCCACGGTCCTGGAACAGGCCGGAGCCACCCTGCCGCGGCGGGACGCCATCGACGCCCGGCTGGTCAACGAGGCCCGCACCGGCACGGGGCGGCACATCAACTCGCAGAAGGACGTGGGCGGCCCGCTGCCGACGCCGACCGAGGTGCCCGCCCCCGCCGACAGCGACCACGACGGCATGCCGGACGACTGGGAGACCGCGCAGGGGCTGGACCCGGAGAACGCCGACGACGCCAAGGCGGTGGACGGCAGCGGGTACACGAACCTGGAGCGCTACCTGAACTCCGTCCAGCGGGCCGGGGCCCGCAACCCCGAGGTGGCGATCCTGTCCCCCAAGGCCGACCAGCTGTTCGCGGCCGACCAGGACAAGCAGTCCATCGTGGTCAAGGCCGACGCCAAGGCCCTGGACGGCGCGTCGATCGCCACGGTCGAGTTCTTCCACGGCGACAAGAAGATCGGCGAGGCCACCGCGGCGCCGTACCAGGTGACCTGGGCGGACGCGACCGACGGCAGCTACTGCCTGACGGCCCGCGCGACCGACAGCACGGGATCGGCGACCACCTCGTCGCTGGTGCCGATCCACGTCACCCGCACCAGGACCCACAAGCCGTGGACGGCGCAGGACATCGGCGAGGTGCCCATCCCCGGGAGCACGGCGCTGAAGGACGGCGTGCTCACGTTGAAGGGATCAGGGAAGATCGCCGGCTGGAAGGACTCCTTCCACTTCGCCCACCAGGCGGTCGGGTTCACCAAGCGGGGGCAGGTCGTCGAGATCACCGCACGGCTGGACAGCATCAGCACGGGCCACATCGACGCCGTGGCGGGCGTCATGGTGCGCCAGGACCTCGCGCCGAACTCGCCGTTCATGATGGCCGGCATCGGTTACTCCGCGAGCGGCGACGACGGCGGCGGCCTGCGCGCCAAGGCCATCAGGGTCGCCCAGAACGGCAAGGAGCCCAGCGTCGGGCTCTGGCCGTACGACGAGGATCCGCTGAGCGTGAAGCCGTACTGGCTGCGCCTGGTCTGCCGGAGCCTGCCGACCGGCGACCACGAGTTCGAGGCCTTCCTCTCGGACAACTCGCTGAACTGGGACCGCATCGGCTACGAGCGCATCGCGATGCGCAGCGGCCGGTTCTACATCGGCCTCGCGGTCGACGGGAACCAGGAGGCGATCGCCGTCCGCACCTACACCACGGCGCGGTTCAGCCTCGTGAAGATCAATGGCTGACCAGACAGGAGCATGCTCATGACACCACGACCGTTGACGAGGAGGGGTCTGCTCGCCGGCGGCGGCTTCCTGCTGCTGGCCTCCGCCGGCGGATGCGGCTTCTTCGACACGAGCCCCGACACGGGCGGCAAGGCCGCACCGGTCGCCGACCTGTCGGCCAAGGAGGCCCCGGCGCTGGCCGAGCTGGTCAAGAACGGCAAGCTGCCGCCGCTCGCCGAGCGCCTGCCGAAGAACCCCCTGGTGGTCAAGCCGCTGAAGGAGGCCGGTGCGTACGGCGGCACGTGGAACTCGGCCATGGTGGGCGAGGACGACTGGGACTGGCTGATCTACACGCTCGCCTACGAGCCCCTCGTCCGGCTCAGGCCCGGCACCAACGGCCAGAAGGGCCCGGACGACATCGTCCCCAACGTGGCCGAGTTCGAGGTCAAGGACGACGGCCGGGAGTACGTCTTCCGGCTGCGCGACGGCCTGAAGTGGTCCGACGGGCAGCCCTGCACGGCCGACGACCTGCTGTTCGCCTTCGAGGACGTGACCGTCTACAAGGGCCTGCACACGACCGGCGTCTACGACCTCTTCCTGGAGAACGGCACCACGGACGAGCTGGTCAAGGTGGAGAAGGTGGACGAGCGGACGGTCCGCTACGTCTACAAGGAGCCGAAGGCGGGCCTGCTGTTCCAGATCGCGGTCGCCACGTTCGAGCGTGGCGGAGCCACCGGCCTCCTGCTGCCCAAGCACTACCTCAAGCAGTTCCACAAGAAGTACAACCCGGACGCCGACAAGCTCGCCAAGGAGCAGCAGTTCGAGGACTGGACCCAGCTGTTCATGCAGAAGAACGACTGGGCGCACAACGCCGACATCCCCACGCTGCACCCATGGAAGATCACTACCGCGATCGGCGACGGCACGGCGGTGGTGGCCGAGCGGAACCCGTACTACTGGAAGGTCGACGACCAGGGGCGCCAGCTTCCCTACATCGACCGGTTCAGGTCGGACCTCCTCGGCGACGTCGAGGTGGAGCTGCTGAAGATCATGAACGGTGAGATCCACATGCAGCTCCGCAACTTCAACACGCCGGAGAACAAGCCGGTGGTCGCGCAGAACGCCGGTAAGGGCAAGTACCGGCTGTTCAACGTGCCGAGCCGGCTGAGCAACACGATGATCATCCAGATCAACCAGACGATCGGCGACGACAACCTGCGCGAGTTGTTCCAGAAGAAGGACTTCCGGATCGGGCTGTCGTACGCGATCAACCGCAAGGAGATCATCGACGGCGTGTACGCCGGGCAGGGCGAGCCCTGGCAGGCCGCGCCGTCCAAGAACAACGCCGTCTACGACGCGGAGTTCGCCAAGCAGTACACGGAGTACGACGTCGCCAAGGCGGGCGAGTACCTGGACAAGGCCGGGCTGACCGAGAAGGACTCCGCCGGCAGGCGGCTGGGCCCCGACGGCAAGCCACTGATCGTCACTGTCATGACCAGCGCGGAGTTCCCGCACCACGTCCAGGCGCTGGAGTTCGTCAAGAAGCACTGGGAGGCGGTCGGGGTCAGCCTGCGCGTCGATCCCGTCTCGGACACGCTGTTCACCGAGCGCACGATGGGCAACAACCCGCAGGCGTCCACGTTCACGTGCAGCGACTTCGACGTGATCACCGGCACCGGCGGCAGCCACTACTACGTGCCGAGCAACTCCGGCAGCGCCCGCTACGCCATCCGCTGGGCCCTGTGGTACGGCAGCAAGGGCAAGAACGGCGACGAGCCGCCGGCGGTGGTCCGCGAGCAACTCGAGGCGTTCACCGCGATGCGTACAGAGCCGGACGTCGACAAGGCGCTGGAGCACGCCAGGAAGGTCGTGCGGATCGCCAAGGACCAGTTCTACGCGATCGGCATCAGCTCGCACCCCGACGAGTACGGCATCGTCTCCAACGAGGTCAAGAACGTGCCCGACTCCATGTCCGTCTGTCCCGTGAACCCCGGGCCGACCCAGCCCGAGCAGTACTCCTTCTGAGGCGCCGGCATGCTGGGTTATTTCGGCCGCCGCCTGCTGTACGTGGTGGTGACGCTGTGGGCGATTTCGATCGCCGCCTTCGTCATCATCAACCTGCCGCCGGGCGACTATGTCTCGACGCTGATCGCGAACGCGCAGGCGGGCGGCGAAGGCCTCACTCCGGCGGAGATCGAGAACCTCAGGCTGCGCTACGGCCTGGACGATCCGATCTTCTTGCAGTACTGGCGCTGGATCACCGCGATCCTGCTCCACGGCGACTTCGGTCAATCGTTTGCCTGGAATCAGCCGGTCGCCACGCTCATCGGTGAGCGGGTCGCGCTCTCGGCGATCCTGTCGATCAGCTCCCTGCTCATGGTCTGGGCGATCGCGTTCCCCATCGGGATCTACAGCGCGGTCAAGCAGTACTCCTGGGGTGACTACGGGTTCTCCTTCCTCGGCTTCATCGGGATGGCGGTCCCCGAGTTCATGCTGGCGCTGGTCCTGATGTACATCGGGTTCCGCTACTTCGGCGCGAGCGTGGGCGGCCTGTTCTCGCCCGAGTTCCAGGACGCGGCCTGGAACCTGGGCAAGGTCCTGGACCTGATGGGACACCTGTGGGTGCCGATCCTGGTCATCGGGGTGTCCGGCACGGCGGGCATGATCCGGGTGACCAGGGCGAACCTGCTCGACGAGCTCTACCGGCCCTACGTGCACACGGCCAGGGCCAAAGGGCTGCCGGAGTGGAAGCTGCTGCTGAAGTACCCGGTACGGATGTCGCTCAGCCCGTTCTTCAGCACGGTGGGCTGGCTGCTCCCGGGGCTCATCGGCGGGGAGACCATCGTGTCGGTCGTCATGAGCCTGCCGACGGGGGGCCCGCTGCTGCTCAGCGGGGTCATGAGCCAGGACATGTACCTGGTCGGCAGCTTCATCATGATTCTCAGCACGCTGACCGTGGTCGGCACCGTGGTGAGTGACCTGGCGCTGGCCTGGTGGGATCCGCGAATCCGCAAACGGTACAAGAGAGAGTAGCGCCACATGTTCCTCAGGCGACCGAAGAAGGAAGTAGGGACGCTGCCGCAGTGGCGGCTGATGTGGCGGCAGTTCCGCCGGCACCGGCTCGCGATGGCCGGCGCGGCGATCCTGATCCCGGTGTACTTCGTGGCGATCTTCGCGGAGTTCTTCGCGCCGATGTCCAGCTCGACGGCGAACACGTCGATGACGTACGCGCCGCCGCAGATGATGCGGTACTCGGGCGAGCACGGCCTGCACGTCTACGGGTACACGACCGAACGCGACGCGACGACGTACGCGCAGACCTACACCGAGGACCCCGCCAAGGTGGTCAGGGTGGGGCTGTTCGTGCACGGCGACGAGTACAGGTTGCTCGGCCTGATCCCGTCCGACATCCACCTGATCGGCCCGGTCACCAAAGGCGAGCCGGTCTTCCTGCTGGGCTCCGACGGGAACGGCAGGGACCTGCTGTCCAGGCTCATCCACGGCGCCCGGGTGTCGTTGTCGATCGGGCTGGTCGGGGTCGCCGCCAGCTTCTTACTCGGCATGCTTATAGGCGGCATTTCCGGATATTTCGGGGGCGGCGTCGACAACGTCGTGCAGCGGGTCATCGAGTTCCTGATGGCGATCCCGACGTTGCCCCTGTGGATGGCGCTGTCGGCCGCGCTCCCCACGGACTGGGGGCCGCTGACCCGATATTTCGCCATCACGGTGCTGCTGTCGCTGATCGGGTGGACCGGGCTGGCCCGGGACGTGCGCGGGCGGTTCCTGTCGCTACGCGAGGAGGACTTCGTCACCGCCGCCCGCCTGGACGGCGTCGGCCGGCTGTCGATCATCTTCCGGCACATGATCCCGTCGTTCGCCAGCCACATCATCGCCTCGCTGTCGCTGGCCATCCCGGCCATGATCCTCGGCGAGACCAGCCTGAGCTTCCTCGGCCTGGGGCTGCAGGCGCCGGCGGTGAGCTGGGGCGTGCTGCTGGAGGGCGCACAGAACGTGCGCGTCGTCGCGAACGCGCCGTGGCTGCTGGCGCCGGGCGTCGCGGTGGTGATCGTCGTGGTCGCCATGAACTTCTTCGGAGACGGCTTGAGAGACGCGGCCGACCCGTACGGGTCGGCCGGCGGAGCCCGGAGAAGGAAGCCCTTCTGGCGCCGCGCGGGGCGACGAGCGAGCGCGACCATCAACATGGCGACGGAGAGGTGAGCAGGCGTGCCCGCAGACGACGTGCTGCTTGAGATCGAGGACCTGCGCACCCACTTCCTGCTCGACGACGGCGTGGTGTGCGCGGTCGACGGCGTGGACCTGCGCGTGCGCAAGGGCGAGACGCTGGCCATCGTCGGCGAGTCCGGCTGCGGGAAGAGCGTCATGGCCCGCTCGATCCTGCGCCTGGTGGACCCGCCGGGACAGATCGAGGGCGGGCGGATCACGCTGCACCGGGAGGACGGACCCGTCGAGCTGGTCGGCGCGGACAAGCGCCTGCTGCGGCAGGTCCGCTGGCGCGACATCGCGATGGTGTTCCAGGAGCCGATGGCCTCGCTGAGCCTGGTGCACACCATCGGCAGCCAGATCGTCGAGGCGGTCCGGCTGCACGACAACGTCGGCAAGGCGGAGGCCCGCGAGCGGGCGATCGACATGCTCGACCGGGTCGGCATCCCCAAGCCGCGGCACCGGGTCGACGCCTACCCGTTCGAGCTGAGCGGCGGCATGCGGCAGCGGGCGATGATCGCCATGGCGCTGTCGTGCCGCCCGAGCCTGCTCATCGCCGACGAGCCGACGACAGCGCTCGACGTGACCACCCAGGCGCAGATCCTGGAGCTGCTGCGGGACCTGCAGGCGGAGTTCGGCATGGCGATCATGCTGATCACGCACGACCTCGGCGTGGCCGCGCAGGTGGCCGACCGCATGGCCGTCATGTACCTGGGCCGGGTGGTCGAGTACGGCGCCGCCGAGCAGGTGCTCTCCGCGCCCAGACACCCGTACGCGCAGGCGCTGCTGCGCTCGATGCCCCGGCTCGGGCGCGCCTCGCGGACCCGGCTGGCCGCGATCAGGGGCATGGTGCCGCCGCCGTTCGCGCGGCCGGGCGGCTGCACGTTCCACCCGCGCTGCGACAGCGTCATGGCCGGCCGGTGCGACACCGTGACCCCGAGCCGCATCCCGGTGGGCGACCGCGAGGTCGCCTGCCTCCTCTACGACGACGAGCACAAGGAGCAGGAGGAGCGGCGATGAGCACGGAACCCCTGCTCAGGCTCGAAGGGCTGACCAAGCACTTCCCCATCCGCAGCGGTCTGCTCGGCCGGCAGGTCGGCGCGGTCAGGGCCGTGGACGCGGTGGACCTGACCATCGAGGAGGGCACCACGCTCGGGCTGGTCGGCGAGTCCGGCTGCGGCAAGACCACGCTGGGCCGGTGCATCGTGCGGGCGCACGACCCCACCGGCGGGCGCATGCTCTACCGGCGGCCGGACGGCTCGGTGATCGACGTGGCGGGACTGAAGGAGAAGGAGCTCAAGCCGTACCGGGGGCAGGTGCGGATGATCTTCCAGGACCCGCACTCGTCGCTCAACCCCCGCAAGACGCTGCGCGAGATCATCGGCGAGCCGATGCGGGCGCACGGGTACGGCAGCAAGGAGGAGATCCACACCCGTGTCGGCGAGCTGCTCGACCGCGTCGGCCTGCGCCCCGAGTACGCCGACCGCTACCCGCACGCCTTCAGCGGCGGCGAGCGCCAGCGGGTCGGGATCGCGCGGGCGCTGGCCCTGTCGCCCCGGCTGGTCGTCGCCGACGAGGCGGTGAGCGCGCTCGACGTGTCGGTCCGCGCCCAGATCCTCAACCTGCTGACCGACCTGCAGGAGGAGTCGGGCCTCGGCTTCCTGTTCGTCAGCCACGACCTCGGCATCATCGAGCACGTCGCCGACGTCGTCGCGGTGATGTACCTCGGCAAGGTCGTCGAGCAGGGCCCGACCGGCGAGCTGTACGGGCGCCCCCTGCACCCCTACACCGAGGCGCTGCTGTCGGCGGTGCCCGACCCCGACCCGGCGGCCAGGAAGCGCCGCGAGCGCATCAAGCTGCTCGGCGACATCGCCGACCCGGCGCACGTGCCGCCCGGCTGCCCCTTCCACCCGCGCTGCGTGTACGCCAGGGACGTGTGCCGCACGGACCCGCCGCCGCTGCGCGAGGTCGGAGGGCGCCGCGTCGCCTGCCATTTCGCGGAGGAACTGGAGTTGCGCGGCGTCCCCGACCCGGACGTGCGCGAGGACCCGAAGGTGAGCGCATGACCGACCCTCGTTTCGACGGCGTGCTGCGCCCGTCGGCCACACTGCCCGGCGCGCGGGAGGCGCTGCTGCCCGCGCCGCACGGCCCGGACAACCACGCGGCCAACCTGCTGCGCACGCGCGACGGCGAGCTGCTGTGCACCTGGTTCAGCGGCCCCGAGGAGGGCTCTCCCGGCACGGACGTGGTCGTCTCCCGGCTGGCCGGCGAACGCTGGGAGACGCCGCTGCTCGTCGCCGCCGACCCGCTGCGCAGCGAGCAGAACCCGGTGTTGTTCGACGGCGGCGACGGGCTGGTCCGGCTGCTGCACACCTCCAGCGAACCGTACGACCAGACGACGGCCCACGTCGTGGTCAGGGCGTCGGCCGACGCGGGCCGCACCTGGAGCGAGCCGGACGTGCTCTTCTCCGAGCCGGGCGTCTTCGTCCGGCACCCGCCGGTCGTCCTGGCGGACGGGACGTGGCTGCTGCCCGCCTACCACTGCGGCAAGGCGGGCGACCGCAGCGTGGTCCAGGTCAGCGACGACGGCGGCCGTACGTGGAGCGAGCACGCGGTCCCCGGCAGCGGCGACCTCGTGCAGATGACCATCGCCGAGCGGCCCGGCGGAGGGCTGCTGGCGATGTACCGCGACCGGCGGGCGGGGCGGATCCACGCTTCCACCTCGGCCGACGGCCGCACCTGGTCGGCGCCGGAACGCACCGGCCTGCCGAACAACGACTCCTCCGTCCAGCTCACGAAGCTCGGGGACGGACGGCTGGCGCTCGTCCACAACGACGCCAGCCTGGAGCGCGGTGAGTACCGGTGGGTGGTCAAGAACGGCAGGCAGCGCAAGAAGGCGCTGCGCACCCCCTTGGTGCTCGCGGTGTCGGACGACGGCGGCGAGAGCTGGCCGTACCGGCAGGTCCTCCAGGACTCCGACGACGAGTACTGGCAGAACGAGCTCGGTTACTCCTATCCGAGCGTCATCGACGGCGGGGACGGGCGCGTGGACGTCGCCTTCTCCTACCTGCGCAAAACCATCAAACATCTGGAGATCAGCCTGTGATGAAACTTCGGCAGAGCATGTTATACGGGGTCGCGGCGGTGGCCGTGGCGCTCCCCTCGTCCCTCGCGGACGGTGCCGGGGACGGCGACGTACGGGTGGAGCCTACCGGCTCGTACGCCTGCCGCCAGGACGTCGCCGCGCCCGACCCCGACGTCCCGAAGGTGCACGCGGCCGGGCTGGCGCAGGCGCCGAACGGCGACATGCTGACCGTCTACTACGGCGGCACCACGGAAGGGGCGCCCGACCAGGCGCTCTACCTGTCGCGGCTGGCGGCGGGCAAGCGCACGTGGTCCGCGCCCGAGGTGGTGTTCGACGAGGCGGGCAAGGCCGACGGCAACCCCGTGTTGTGGTCGGACGGCAAGCGGCTCCACCTGTTCTTCGTGACGATCGAGGGCCACGGCTGGGAGCAGGCCCCGATCCGGCTGATCACCTCGGACGACAGCGGGAAGACCTGGAGCGACCCCGTCACCATCCGCGAGGAGTGGGGATGGATGGTGGGCACCAACCCGATCCGCATGTCCAACGGCGAGGTGCTGCTGCCCATCTACGACGAGGGCGGCTCCAGCTCCGGCTTCTACGTCTTCAGCCAGGACATGTCGTCGTGGAAGGCGTACCCGGAGGAGCACGGCGACTGGATCCGCACGCCTGAGGGGTCGATCCAGCCGACCGTCGTGGAGGTCGAGCCGGGTCGGCTGCGCGCCTACCTGCGCACCGGCGACGGCGCCATCTACACCAGCGACTCGACCGACTTCGCCCGCACGTGGAGCGCTCCCGTGGCCGAGCCCATCGGCAACCCGAACTCCCGCGTCGCCGCGCTCAAGCTGGACGACGGCAAGCTCGTGCTGGCCTACAACCCGTGGGTCGAGCACCGCTCCCCCATGCGGCTGTCGCTCTCGCCCGACAAGGGCCGCACGTGGGAGCACTCCGTCGACGTGGAGGCGCAGTCGGGGCCGCAGTTCACCTATCCCGTGCTGACGCAGAGCGGCGACGGCTTCATCCACCTGGTCTATTCCTACAACCGCAACAACATCCGGCACGTGGTCTTCAACGAGCCGTACCTCCGCGACGCGGTGGGCCTGCTGTCCAACTATCCCGAGCACACGATCACCGAGTTCAAGAACGGCGTCCGGCGCGACGTGGTGCGCCGGTGCAGCTACTCGCCCGCGAAACAGCCCTGAGGAGACCCACCTGATGAAGAAGTCCCGCGGCTTCGCGCTGCTCGCGCTCACCCTCGCCGTCACGACCGCAGTCCCCGCCGCCGCCAGTGCGACCTCGTCGCGGCAGGCCGCCTGCAAGGACGTGCCCAACCAGTATGACGTGCCGTTCAGCGTCTGTGACGACGAGTTGTTCGTCTTCGCCGCCAACTACAAGCCGTTCGAGTCGACCATCACAGAGGACACCCGGGAGGGCACGAGGGTCTTCGACGAGGTCATCGGGAACAAGCTGCGGGCGGCGTTCCCCAACGTCAAGATCAAATATGCGACGTGGGACCTGCCCGTGCGCTACGAGGAGCTGAAGAACGCCGGCGTCGTCCCCGACATCATCATCGAGGACCCGAAGAACCGCATCGACCGCGACCTCGAACCGTTGGGCTGGGTCGGCGACCTCACCCCCGACCTCGAGCGGGCCGGCATCGACCTGAGCACGCTGAACCAGGCCGCGGTGGAGCTGACCAGGTCGCGCTCGGACGGCGGGATCTACGGCGTGCCGCTGTTCATCGACGAGCACGTGCTGCTCTACAACAAGAAGATCTTCGACAAGTTCAAGGTGAAGCACCCCCAGCCCGGCATGACGTACGACGAGGCGTACAAGAAGGCCAAGCGGCTGACCGCGGACGACGGCCTGGACCACTACAAGGGCTACATGCAGCACCCTGACCAGTACCTGGACTTCAACCAGGCCGGTCTCTACCCGTTCCTGCCGACGTCGAGCGAGGAGCCGGCGCCCGAGGACGTCAAGGTCGACATCAGCAGTGACGCCTGGAAGGCGTACGTCGACAACCTGTACCGCTTCCTGGAGATCCCGCGCAACGAGTTCACCACCGTCACCGACTTCCTCAAGGGCGACATGAGCCAGCCGGGCCACCTGGCCATGGCAGTCGACACGCTGTCGCGGCTCAACATGTACGCCGGCAGCGAGCTGTTCATCGAGGACGGCGACGAGGAGTCCTTCGCCGAGTACGCCAAGAGCGTCGACATCGGCGTCAGCGCGGTCCCGGTGCTCGAGAAGGGCTCCACGACGACCTACCAGCCGAACACGCGGGCCGCGTTCATCCCGCCGTCCTCGCCCAAGAAGGAGCAGGCCCTGCAGATCGTGAAGTGGCTGGTCTCCGAGGAGGGCCAGACCGAACTGTCCAGCCACGGCCTCAAGGCGGTCCTGCAGACCGACGAGGTCGTGCGGAGCTTCGGCAAGGCCGTCCCCGAACTGGCCAAGATCGACGCCTCGGCCGTCTACTGGGGCGAGAACGCCACCATCTCCAACTACGAGAACACCGAATACTGGGACCTGCCGCTGTGGTCGGTCTACCGCCAGCACATCCTGCGCGACGGCGGGACGCCCGAGCAGGCGCTGACCCTCTCCCAGCAGCAGGACATCCCCAACTACATCAAGGCGCAGGCGGAAGCGGGCAAGGACTGGTGACGTTCTCCACCACCGTGGAACGCTGGGGCGTCCACGAGATCGAACTGGCCGGACCGTCAGGCGGCAACCCCTTCGCGGACGTCCGCCTGTCGGCCCGGTACCAGTACCGCAACCGCGTCGTCGAGGCCGAGGGCTTCTACGACGGGGACGGCGTCTACCGCGTCCGGTTCATGCCGGACGCGGTGGGTCCGTGGCGGTTCACGACTGTCAGCAACGTGGAAGAGCTGGACGGATGCTCGGGCGGCTTCGAGGCAGGGCCGCCCGGCCCGGGCAACCACGGCCCCGTGCGGGCCGCCGGCACCGGGTTCGAGTACGCGGACGGCACGCCGTACCTGCCGTTCGGCACGACCGCGTACCACTGGACGCACGACATGGACGAGGAACGGGAACGCCGGACGTTGCGCACGCTCGCGTCGTCGCCGTTCAACAAGCTGCGCATGTGCGTGCTGCCGACGGGGCCGATGACGCCGCCGGAGGTGCCGTTCGCCGGCGAGGACCCCGGCGGGCTGGACGTGACCCGGTACAACCCGGTGTTCTTCCGCCACCTGGAGGCCAGGGTCCGCGACCTGCGCGACATCGGCGTGGAGGCGGACGTGATCCTCTTCCACCCGTACGACGGCGGCGTGCGCGGGTTCCAGGACATGGGCCGCGAGGCCGACCACGCCTTCGTGCGCCACGTCGTCGCCCGGCTGTCCGCCTACCGCAACGTGTGGTGGTCGGCCGCCAACGAGTACGACTTCAACCGGGCCAAGACCGTGACCGACTGGGACGACATCCTGCGCACGATCGTGCGCCACGACCCGTACGAGCACCTGCGCTCCATCCACAACGGGACCCGCATGTTCGAGGTCGCGTCGTTGTACGACTTCACCAAGCCGTGGATCACGCACCAGAGCATCCAGCACTGGGACGCCACCCCGACGGACGCCTGGCTGGCGGCCTGCCCGAAGCCTGTCGTGATCGACGAGATCTCCTACGAGGGGAACATCGGCAAACGCTGGGGCAACGTCACCGCGCAGGAGCTGGTGGACCGGTTCTGGGAAGGCGTGACGCGCGGCGGCTACGTGGGCCACGGCGAGTCGCTGGCCGGCTTCCAGGACCGCGCGTGGATCGGCAACGGCGGCGCCCTGTACGGCGAGAGCCCGGCGCGGATCGCCTTCCTGCGCACGGTCATGGAGCAGCGCGGCGACGGCACCCTGCTGCGCTACCTGGGGCGGCGGCAACCGGCCCAGGTCACCGTGGACCTGCCGGCGGGCGGCGCGTACGAGGTCGAGCTGATCGACACCTGGAACATGACCGTCACCCCGGTCGACGGGGTGCACCGCGACCGGGTGCGGGTCGGGCTGCCGCGCAGACCGTACCTGGCGCTGCGGATGACGAGAGTGGGAGATCGATGAGGATCGGGCCGATGGCGACCACCGCGCTCGGCTGGCACCTGCACGACGAGAAGCGGCGCGCGCGGACCCTCGCCGCGCTGGAGTCGTCGCCGTTCGATCGGGTGCGGATGGCGGCGTTCGCCACGCGGTGCTCCCTCGACGCGCTGGAGGAGCGGGTGGCCGAGCTGGCCGGGATCGGCGTGACCGCCGAACTGGTGCTCATGCATCCCGGCGAGGGCGTCTCCGACGTCGAGACCGCCCGCCGCTACGTGCGGGACGTGGTGCCGCGCCTGTCCGCGCACCCGAACGTGTGGTGGTCGCTGGCCGAGGACCCCTCGCGGTTCCCGGCGTTCACCGAGCACGACTGGGTGGGGCTGGCCGACCTGGTGGCCGAGGAGGACCCCGGCCACCACCCGCGCTCGATCACCGTGCCCGCGGG
Source organism: Nonomuraea mesophila (assembly GCF_004352805.1). NCBI lineage: Bacteria > Bacillati > Actinomycetota > Actinomycetes > Streptosporangiales > Streptosporangiaceae > Nonomuraea > Nonomuraea mesophila. Next base: position 3,216 of record NZ_SMLD01000069.1, on the reverse strand, counting down.
CTCGCCACTGTTGTGGCGGCGCACGTTCACGCACGGCAGCGTCCGCGCGCCGAGCCCGCGCGACGCGTGGGTGGCGACGCGCGACCACCACAAGCCGGTGCTGATGGACATGTGCGGGTACGAGGGCGACGCCGAGGACCCGTCGCTGAGCCTGCCGCCCGAGAAGGTCGTCACCATGGCCTGGGACGGGTCGGTGCGCCGGCGCCACCTGACGCACGGCGAGTCGTACGTGGACGACGACGGGCTGACGTGGTCGCAGGACGGCGGCACGCTCACCGGGGCCGCCGTGCCCCGGCTGGCACTGCTGCGCCAGGTCGTCGCCGGCACCCCGGACGAGGCGCGCTACCAGGACCGGGACGCGCCGATGCTGGAGGTGCCCGGCGAGTTCTACCTGGAGTACTGCGGCGAGCACCGCTTCCCCGACAGGACGTACGAGGTGCCGCAGGGCCGGTACGAGGTCGAGGTGATCGACACCTGGGAGATGACCGTCACGCCGCTCGGGGTGCTGGACGGCGGGACGATCACGGTGCCGCTGCCCGGGACGGTCGGCCAGGCCGTCAGGATCCGGCGGCGGCCATGACGGCGGACGTTCTCATGGCCGCCGAGGAACCGGGCGGGAAAATCGTCGAGGTGGTGGCCGGCGCGGGCGGGCCCGAACTGCTCCTGCGCCGCCGCGACACGTACGGACCCGAGCTGCCGCGGCGCCGCGACGCGGACGGGCCCGAGCTGCCGCCGCGCCGCCACGACGAGGACGGGCCGCATCTGCGGGCGCCGCTGAGCGGCATGCTCACCGCCTCCACGGGCCGTCCGTGGCGGATCGAGCCGGCGTTCGGCGACTCCGTCCGCGTCCGTACGGCGGGCGGGACCGTCGTGGTCACGGCCGGGCTCGGCCCGCTGAGCGCCCGGCTGGAGCTGGCCTTCACCTCCGGCGGCCTGCTCACCCTCACCACCACCTGGCGCAACGACGCCGAGCACGAGGTCACCGACGTGGCGGCCGGCCTGCTGCTGCCGCTGCCCACCACGGACGCGCACGTCACCATGCCCGGCGTGCTCTACAACGGCAACCCCTCGTCCGACCCGCGCAGGAAGGTGCCGCGCGAGGGGTTCGTGGGCGAGGAGCACCGCCTGCCCATCCCCGCCGTCAACGCCGCATGGGACGGCCGCTACCTCAGCCTCTTCGCCCACCCCGCGCCGGCCAGGCTCGGCGACGGCACGGTCGCGTACGGCTCGCTCGGCGTCGTACGGTCGCCGGGCCTGACGGTCGCGGCGATGACCGGCGTGATCGCCTTCGACGGCGAGCCGGACGTCTGCTACGTCAGCAAGGCGGAGGTGGCGGACCGGCCCGTCGGCTACCGCGACCTCGCGCCCGGCGAGACCATCACCACCCGCCACACGCTCGACTGGGGCTCGGTGGAGCCGCGCGGCCTCGGCTTCACCACCCTCGTCCACACGGACCTCTACCGGGACAAGGGCGCCAGGCCGCTGTCCCGCGACGAGATCGTACGGCTCAAGACGAACGCCATGGACGCGCGCCGGGCGGGCGACGGCTACCTCGCCTACGACGGCGCCCGGCCCGGCAAGCCCCGCTCCTACCTGTACGGCTGGACGGGCCAGTGCATGAAACTGGCCCGCTGCGACGCCGACCTCGGCCTCGCCCGCGCCGAGCCGGAGCGGGTCGAGCGGGCCCGCCGGGCCGCCGCCTTCTACGTCGAGGGCAGCCGGACGTCCGTACGCGGGCTGCGGCAGGGCCGTTACCTGCTCGACGAGGACAGGTGGGAGGCGTTCCGCAAGGACGGCGCCGCCTTCGTCTCCAGCCGCGCCCACGGCGAGACGGTCGCCGACCTGGCCGAGCTCGCGCTGCGGTTGCGCGAGGCGGGCCTGCCGGTGCCGCCTGACTGGGAGGAGGCGGTGGAGGACGCCGCCGCGTTCTTCTGGCGGACCCGGCTGCCGGAGGGGGTCGTCCCGCTCGGCTGGACCCCGGACGGCGACCCGTTCACGCCCATGGTGACCGCGGCGGGGGTGGCGTGCGTGCAGGCGCTGCTGGGCGCGTACCGGCTGGGCGGGGAGAAGGTGTGGCTGCGGCGCGCGGAGGAGCTGCTCGGCCGCTACCACCGGCTGTACGCGGCCACGTTCGAGCGGCCCTTCGCCCACGCCACCCTCGACGCCTCCGGGGAGGACAAGGAGGCCGGGATGTACTACTTCCAGGCCGCCTTCGAGCTCTACCGCCTGACCGGGCGGGAGACGTACGCGCGGTGGGCGCGGACGGCGGCCGACTGGCTGCTGACGTTCGTCTACGTGTGGTCGCCCGAGTTCGACGCGGGCAGCACGTTCGAGCGGCGCGGCTTCCAGGCGTGCGGCTGGCCCGCCGTGAGCGTGCAGAACCACCACCTCGACGTGTTCTTCCCCACGTCAGAACTGATGGAGTTCGGCCTGATGACCGGCGAGACGCGGTACGCCGAGCGGGCTGGGACGATCCTGCACGCCATGGGCCAGGGCATCTGCACCGAACCCGGCGACTGGGGCTTCGACGTCCCTGGCGAGCAGGGCGAAGGGTTCTTCCAGACCAACTGGCAGCGCAAGGGCGAGGCGAACACGTGGAACCCGTCCTGGGTGATCGCCCTGCCCCTCCACCACGCACTGCGCATGAGGAAGGTGTCTTGACATCCTCCCCCTCGTAAACGAGGGGGATCCCCACGGTCGCCCGTGAGGCTTCCTGCTTCACAGCCGGTTGCCCGTCCGAGAGGACTCTCGTTGAGGTCTGACACCAGCTCCACAGGCGTTTCAGCTCTCCGCCAGCCCGGCGGCGAGCACGTTCCTGGCCGCGTTGACGTCCCGGTCATGGACCGCGCCGCAGGCGCAATTCCACTCCCGGACCTTCAGCGGCATCGTCTCCTGCAGGGCCCCGCACGCCGAGCACAGCTTGGAGGAGGGGAACCAGCGGCCCACCGCCACGAGCGTGCGCCCGTACCAGGCGGCCTTGTACTCCAGCATGGAGCGCATCTCCCGCCACGAGGCGTCGCAGATGGCGCGGGCCAGGCTGTGGTTCTTCACCATGGTGCGGACGGTCAGGTCTTCCACGGCGATCGTTTGGATGCCCCTATGTTCGTCAAGTGGTCAGGCTGGGTCAGGAGCGTGGTCGGCTGTCGCTGCTTTGATCAATGCGTAGACCTCGCGGGCGACATAGCGTTTGAGGCAGCGGATGACCTCGCGGCGGGT
>NZ_SMLD01000068.1:0-44050 GCF_004352805.1 Nonomuraea mesophila | reverse complement strand
CCGGATAGGGCACCGCGAACATGTTGACGAACTTGACCAGGGCCTGCAGCGCGTACAGGCCGAGCAGGATCTTCAGGGCGATGACCATCGTTCACTCCTTCGCGAGCCAGTCGTGCAGTGTCGTTGCGTCGATCAGCGTCACCGAGCCGGCGGGCACGCCGAGCACTCGCTCGATCGCGTCCGTGTATGCGGCCACGGTGTGTTCGATCTCGTCGGCCGTCGTGCGGCCGGTGAGAAACAGCTCGCCGAGTGTGTCGTTGAGGTCCTGGATGAGGGAGACCAGCACGCGGCCGGTCTGATCCGGGTGGCGTACGGAGAAGGCGCCCTCGTCCATCCCGGAGCGGACGATCGCAGACAGCAGTGGCGCCATGCGCTCGGCCAGCCGGGGACGCATCTTCTGGCGGACCACGGCGTTGTCGTCGCAGTACCACACCGTCAGTAGCGCCATGAGGGCGTCTCTGCGCGCCAGCTTCCAGCCGGCCAGCGCGGAAAGGAAGCGCTGGAGCTGTTGCACCGCTGGCGGACCGGGTTCGTCCAACGCGGTGGACAGGTGGGCGCGCAACTGGTCCGCGGCCCGCTCGATCAGGGCCTCCAGCAGCGCCGGTTTGGAATCGAAGTAGTGGTAGAAGGCGCCCTGCGACACGCCCGCCCGCTCCGCCAGTTCCTGCACGCTCATCTGCGCGTAACCCTTGGTCTCGATGAGGTGCTGCGCGGCGTCCAGGAACGCGTCCTTCCTGGCCGCGTACGCCGTCGGGTTGACCGTCCGTGCCACTCTCAACTCCTATTAATAAAGCGAGGCTCGCTTTATTAATACACCAGCCGTGAGGGAGGCGCCAGGAGTGGAGCACAAACCCGCGCATCCAGGGTTCTTCGAGGGGCGGGCATGTGAGCGTTCAAGAGCCGTTGCTGGAGCAGGTCGAAGGTGTGGCGATGTACCGGGCGACGAGCGGGGGGCGCGCATCCGGCGACCGCACCCTGCGTGCGCTGCGAGGTCGCGGCCATCTGGTGGACGCCCGGCGGCGCTGTTACTGTCGTGCTGGAGCGCCGGGAAGTCTGGTCGGCAACGTCCTATCGGACCGCCTTCGCGGAGGCTCTCTTGACGAACAGCCCAGCCGTCCTCGTCAGCGGCTTGACCAAGCATTTCGGCAAGGATCGTGCCCTCGACGGGCTAGACCTCACGGTACGGACCGGTGAGGTCCACGGCTTCCTCGGTCCCAACGGCGCGGGCAAGACCACCACCCTGCGCATTCTGCTCGGCCTGCTCCGGGCCGAATCGGGGCACGCCGAGTTGCTCGGCGGCAAGCCGTGGCGGGACGCGGTCGAGCTGCATCGGCGGCTGGCGTACGTGCCCGGCGACGTCGTGCTGTGGCCAACGCTGTCGGGCGGGGAGGCCATCGATCTGCTCGGCCGGTTGCGCGGTGGGATCGACCGGCAGCGCAAGGCGGCGCTGCTGGAACGCTTCGACCTCGACCCCACCAAGAAGGGACGTGCCTACTCCAAGGGCAACCGCCAGAAGGTGGCCCTGATCGCCGCATTGGCATCGGAGGTCGAGCTGCTGCTGCTCGACGAGCCGACCTCGGGCCTGGATCCGCTGATGGAGTCGGCTTTCAGGGAGGTCATCGCCGAGGAACGGCGCGCCGGCCGTACGGTGCTGCTGTCCAGCCACATGCTGTCGGAGGTGGAGGCGCTGTGTGATCAGGTCACGATCATCCGCGACGGGCGGACGGTGGAAACCGGGACCCTGGCCGGGCTGCGCCATCTCACTCGCACCACGATCAGTGCCGAACTCGACCACCTCCCCGACGGTCTGCCCAGGCTGAACGGAGTTCATGGCCTGACCGTCAACGGCTGTCACGTCCGTTTCCAGATCGACGGTGAGCATCTCCAGGCGGTGCTGCGCCTGCTCACCGACGCCGGCGTGCGCGCGCTGACCTGTCAGCCGGCCACGTTGGAGGAGCTCTTCCTGCGCCACTACCAGGTCGCGGCATGACCGGCACGCTGACGATGGTGTGGCTGGCGCTGCGCCGCGACCGCCTCTCGCTCCCCGTCTGGGTCGTCGTGGTCGCCGGCGTGATCACGGTCAGCGCCGCGGCCATCGCCGACCTGTATCCGCAAGCCGGCCAGCGTATCGCGCTGGGAGTGACCATCGGTTCCGCGCCGGCGTTGCAGGCACTGACCGGGCCGGTGTTCGACGCGACCTCGGTCGGCGGGCTGACCGCGTGGCGGGCCACCACCATGTCCGCGGCCCTGGCGGCGTTGATGAGCATAGTGGTGGTGACTCGGCACACACGGGCGGAGGAGGAGACCGGCCGGGCCGAACTGGTCGGTGCCTGCAGGGTGGGCCGTCACGCATTGTCGGCTGCGGCGGTGCTCGTGGCCACGGGTGCGAACGTGCTCATCGCTCTGCTGATCACGCTGGGCCTGGCCACGCAGGGGCTGCCCGTGGCGGGCGCTGCAGCCTTCGGCGCGGCCGTGGGCGGCACGGGATGGGTGTTCACTGGTGTTGCTCTGCTCGCCGCCCAGCTCACCACTCATGCGCGAACCACCAACGCCCTCGCCGCCGCGGCGCTCGGCCTGGCCTTCCTCCTGCGCGCGCTCGGCGACGCCGCCAAGGTGGAAGCGCTCGCGTGGCTGTCCCCGCTGGGCTGGGCGCAGCGGGTACGGGCATTCGCCGGGGAGCGCTGGTGGGTGCTCGCCCTGTTCGTCGTCACCGGGCTGGCGCTGGTTGCCGCGGCGGTGCTGCTTGCCAGGCGGCGCGACCTCGGCGCCGGACTCGTGCCGACGCGGCCGGGCAAGCCTGACGCCGCCGCTTATCTCGCGGGCCCGCTGGCGCTGGCATGGCGGTTGCAGCGCGGCGGCCTGCTCGGCTGGGGGATCGGCTTCGTGGTCGTGGGCCTGCTGTTCGGCGCCCTGGCCCACAGCGTCGGCGACATCGTCGGTGACAACCCGCAACTGGCCGCGATACTTGATCAGGTCGGCGGCGCGGGCGCTTTGACCGACACGTTCCTGGCCGCCGCGCTGAGCCTCCTGGGCCTGGTCGCCGGCGGTTATGCGGTGCAGGCGACGCTGAGACTGCAGGGGGAGGAGTCGGCTCTGCGGGCGGAGCCGGTCCTGGCCACGGCCGTGGTCCGCTGGCGATGGGCCCTGAGTCATCTGGGCATGGCCCTCGGCGGCAGCGTTCTGATCATCGGCGCGGGCGGGCTGGCGGCCGGGTTAGCACACGGCCTGCGGATCGGCGAGCCGGCCCGTCAGGCCACGCGCCTGCTCGGTGCGGCGCTGGTCCAGGTGCCGGCTACGTGGACCCTGGCCGGCATCGCGATGCTGCTGTTCGGGCTGCTGCCCCGCCTGACGGCTCTGGCGTGGGCGGCCTTGGTGGCTTTCGCCCTGCTCGGCCAGCTCGGCGAGCTACTCCAACTGGACGACCGGGTCAGGAACCTGTCTCCCTTCGCACACGTCCCACAGGCGCTGATCCACCCCTTGGATGCCGGTCCGTTGCTGTGGCTCGGCGTGCTCACGGCAGCGCTCCTGTCGGCGGGGACCGTCGCCTTCCAGCGGCGTGACCTGCGGGAGGGCTGACGGTCTTCAGATCCTTCCGGGCTGCTCGCGAGGTGCCCGGACGGCAGCTGACCGGTCACTCCGCAGGGGTGTATCGAGGGGCGCCGCGGATGGGCCACGCTGTGCAGCAGGGTCCGGACCGCGCCTTCCCGGCTGCCGGTCAAGGGCCACGACAGGTCCTGCAGGCCTGCGAAGTTGCCGTTCCGCGGCAACGTACTGCCCGTCAAGGCTGCGGCCGGTAGCCCTGGTCGCCTGTCACGTTTTCCGGCAGGCTTCAGGCAGGGGACGACAGCCGGGGGGTGAGACTGCCCTGGAGAAAACCGCTGTGACGGTTCGAACGCCACGGTGTGGAGAGGCGGATGGGGCCGGGGCTGGTGAGAAACACACGTTCGAGCATCTGGGCGGTCTCTCCGCTCGTCATCCCTTCCGGAACCGGCCACGGCAGGAGCTTTCTCGACGGCATCACAGGATGGTCGGACCGAGGGCGCGGCGCGCACCGCGACCAGCCTGTGGGAATCTCATGCGGTCGGGCCATGTCGATTTGGTGAAGGCCATCGACAGGTTCGACATCAGCCGCGGCGACACCTTCACTATGGACGCGGTCCGGTTGATCTCGGGTGAGATGCGGCGGCACTTCCGTGACACGGGGTGGTCGGTTGCCGGGCCACGACGGGTGCGCGAGCGACATTCATGGCCCACGTGGCGAGGGCTACGGGGAGGACCGGGTCCACAGCTGCCCGCCGCTTGACGTCATGCCCGGCCAGGAGCACAACCGCCGGCGGATGCCCACGACGGCTTGCGGCAGCCAGTCTCGGCCGGAGACCGCACAGCAACTCGGCCTCGTAGGTGTCGCGACAGCAAGCGAGAGTGTGCTCGCACCTGCGTGAACGGTCGCCGGCCGCGTGAGCCGCCGCGACGCCGGCACCGAGCTGGGCCGCTTGCGGCGACGGCTCCGAAGCGGCCTGAGCGTTCGACCCGGTTACAGGAGGACGAGGTCCCGCCTGCCGTACAGACTTGGAGTATTCATGACTGGCACCGCGCGTAGCGCACCCCGCCTGTTCGGGCGGCGATCTTGGGCTGAAGCCCGTCGCATCGCCGACATTCTCCGCAAGGAGACCATCGGCGGCGCCCTGCTGCTGGCGGGCGCGGCACTGGCCATGGCATTGGCCAATTCCCCGTGGTCAGCCGCCTACGAGGAGGTCCGCAGCTTCACCATCGGCCCTGCCTGGCTGCACCTGAACCTCACCATGGCCACCTGGGCCGCCGACGGGTTGCTGGCCATCTTCTTCTTCGTGGCCGGCCTGGAACTCAAACGCGAGTTCGTCGCCGGGGACTTGCGCCAGCCGCGGCGGGCCGCGGTGCCGGTCGCCGCGGCCCTCGGAGGTGTGATCGTCCCGGCCGCGCTCTACCTGCTGCTCACCCGGGACGTCGACGGCGCCGCCGCAGGCTGGGCGATCCCCACCGCGACCGACATCGCCTTCGCGCTGGCGGTGCTCGCGGTGATCGGCCGATTCCTGCCCGCGGCGCTGCGCACGTTCCTGCTGACCCTGGCCGTGGTCGATGACCTGCTGGCGATCGTCATCATCGCCGTCTTCTACACCAGCGACCTCGCGCCGATCCCGTTGCTGGTGGCGCTGGTTCCATTGACGATCTTCACCGTGCTGGTGCAGCGCCGGCTGCGTTCCTGGTGGTTGCTGCTGCCGCTGGCGACAACGGTCTGGGTCCTGGTGCACGCCTCGGGCGTGCATGCCACCGTCGCCGGCGTGCTGCTGGGGTTCGCCGTGCCGGTCATGCGCCGCCGGGGCGGCGGCGGGCCGGAAGCTGGGCCGGGGTTGGCCGAGCACTTCGAGCACCGGTTCAGGCCGCTCTCAGCCGGGGTGGCGGTGCCCTTGTTCGCGTTCTTGTCGGCGGGCGTGCACCTGGGTGGGCTGAACGGCACCCTCACCGCCCTGAGCGACCCGATCGCCATCGGCATCGTGGTCGGTCTGGTCGTCGGCAAACCCATCGGAATCATGGCCGCGACCTGGCTGGTGGCTCGATTCACCCGTGCCCACCTCGACGAGGGGTTGAACTGGGTCGACGTGCTGGGTCTGTCGATTCTGGCCGGCATCGGCTTCACCGTGTCGCTGCTCATCGGCGAGTTGGCTTTCGGCGCCGGTGGCGAGCGCGGCGACTACGTCAAGATGGCCGTGCTCGGCGGCTCTGTCGCCGCGGCGCTGCTGGCGTCGGTGATCCTGCGTCTGCGTAACCGTGTTCACCGGCGCCTGCACAAGGCCGAGACCGCGGAGCAGGACCGTGACAGCATCCCCGATGTCTGTCAAAGCCACGTCGCCCCCCTTGACCACCGTGCCGTTCATGGCAACCGCGCCGGCCGTCAACATCTCGCCGACCACGACCGCGTGGACCGTGCGCGGCCCAGGCAACGGAACAAGCCGGCGTGACCCTCGATCCGTGCGCAGCACGTGGCCGTGATCGCCGGATCGGCGTGCGAGAGGACCGGCTCAGGACGCCATCCGGATCCACCGTCACCATGGCCGGCAGCCCGGCAAGAGCTGCGGCCATCCCTCGTCCACGACGGATGAAACGCTGGGACACGCGCCAGACAGTCCTTACCGCTGCGGCGCTCATTGCCGGCCTCCGGCAAGCAGAAATCTACATACCTGCCAATACCTCTCTATATCTTGCCGATTGACGCCTTCCCGGAGCAGTCTGGAACGATGACTCATCGCTGGGACAGGGAAGATCGGCACAGCACCGGCGGACACATGGATCACTTGCCTTTCGCTGAGATCGCCGCTCGTGCCAGCGCTGACGCCGGAGGCGTTCCCGCCCAGTGGCTGGGGGACTATCTCCCGCTGCTGGCCGACGTCAGTCAGACCGGGCGACGCCCCGACGCGGCGGCGCTGGCACGTATGCGGGAATGTGGTGAGACCGCGGCGCGGGACGGCGTCCCCCTGCGCGCCATCATCGATGTGCACCTGAGCGCGACATGGCTGGCATGGCCCGCCCTGCCGGGCATCGTCCGAAGCAGGCGGGCGGAGGAGCTCCGGTCCGCCGGGGAAGCGGTGTTCAAGGCCGCGGACCGGTCGATTGTGGCGCTGGTGGAGGGCTACGAGGCGGCCCAGCGCCTGATGATCCGCCGCGAGGAGGCACAACGCCGGGAGTTCATCGACGACCTGCTCCACGGACGCCGCGACGTGGGCACCCTCGCCGAGCAAGCGGAGCGTTTCGGGCTGCGGCTGGCCGGCGCCCACGTGGTCGCCATCGCCGAGGCCGAACAGCCCTTCTTCGACGGCGGGCCGGTCTCACGGCATGTGGAAGCGTCCCTGCTGTCCCGGTTCGGCCTGCGTGACATCCTGATCGCCACCAAGGAGGGCCTGCTGGTCTGCATATCCTCCGGCTACGTGAAAGGCGTAAGCGAAGCCTTCGGCTCGGCGGTGCAGGAGATGATGAAGGGCGACCGTTTGTTGCGGATCGGGGTGGGCCGCAACCACCACGGTTTGGGCGGCGTGGTGCGCTCCTTCGAGGAAGCCCGCAGCGTGGTGTCGTTCGCCCATCGCCTGGAACTCCCCGAGCGGATTCTGCATGCGTCCGATCTGCTTGTTCTTCAGGTGCTGGTGAGGGACAACGCGGCGATCAGCGAATTGGTCGAAGCCGTGCTCGGCCCTCTGCGGACCGCTAGAGGAGGCCCCGGCGCGCTGCTGGAGACGCTGTTCGCCTACTTCGCCGCCCAGGGCGTGGCAACGGCGACGGCACGCCGCCTGCACATCGGCGTGCGTACGGTGGCCTATCGCCTGCAGCGAATCCGCGAGCTTACCGGCTATGACCTGAACAACCCGATCCAGCGACATGCGCTCGAGACCGCGACTCTCGGCGCGCGACTTCTGGGCTGGCCTGAGCAACCATCATGAGCGGCACCCGGCCCTCTGCCCTATCGAGCCCTCGCTGAGTGCCTGCAAGAGTCGCGTGATCAGACGGTGAGCACAGATCACGTTGGACCGGCATGGGCGTCGAAGACCGTGGCAAGCGGGCTACGCTGTCGGGCTCTCACGAAACGGCCACGGCAGCAGTAGATCGAGCACCTTCGGTAGCGAGAGCGTCGCCTGGGGACGCCCAGAGAAGTCCAAATCACGACTCCGGGGAGATTTCCGCGGACCATGACCGCCAGCACGTCCATCGATTTCGCGTCGGACCTCATGGCCGCGAAATCGTGCGCCAGATCCCGGGCGTGCCGTCCGGCGGCAAAGTCTCGAACGGGTCAAGGGCGCTCACCGGCCCTCGGTAGGACGGCAGTACGGCGCGACGCTCACGCGGATCACGGGCGATCGGGCCTCGGGCGGTGCGGCGGCGGGCCGCCCTGACGTCGGCGCTCGAAGGTGGCGACGTCGTACGGCATTTCGAGAGATCTCGCCTGTGTAGTGCAGGCGTGCTTGCGGAGCCGCTGCTGTCTCGCGCACGGGCCGGCTGAGTTCGGCTGTTCACTGAGGCCGTGCAAGTGCGGAGGCGATGCCATCGTGTCGAGGGCGGCTACACATGTGTATAGTTAAATGTCCGAGTGTGTAGGGAGTGTGATGATGGCCAGGATCGAGGCAGACCTGGAGGATCTGACGGCTCGCGCCCGCATCAGGGACGCCGCGCTGCGGCAGATCGGTGAGCACGGGTTCGAAAGGGCGACGATCCGCGGCATCGCCGAGGCTGCGGGGGTCTCCTCGGGGCTGGTGCGCCACCACTTCGGCTCCAAACAGGCGCTGCGGGAGGCGTGTGACGACTATCTCCTCAAGGAGATACGCCGGCTGGGCGACGAGACACGCACCGGCTCCACGCCTCCCGACGTGAACCCGGTCGGCTCCGCGCTGGCCGCGTTCGGGCCGTACCAGCGGTATCTCGCACGGGCCCTGGCCGAGGGGTGGGCGGCGCCGCTGTTCGACGAAATGGTCCAGGTGTACGAGGAATGGCTGGAGGAGGTCGACAAGTCCCGCCCTGATCCCCCGTACGCCAGTCGCAAGGCCCGCGCGACGGTCGCTACCGCGATGAGTCTGATCGTGCCGGTGTTGTACCAGCACGTCTCCCGCGGGCTGGGCGTCGACCTGGCCACCCCGGAGGGCGCGCACCTGCTCGCGCTGACCCTCCTCGACATCCACTCCCACCCGGTGCTCACCCCGGAGACGGCCGCCTCGCTGCGGGAAGCCCTCGAAAAGATCCATGACAAGACACCCCAACCACGCTTCTAGGAGTGCGATATGACAGAGGGCGCCATCGAGCTCCCCTGGACGGCGCGTACCACCCGACCTGGCCTCTTCGATCCGCCTCAGATCATCGCCACGCTCAGGAGCGAGCGCCCGCTCCGGCCCATGATCTTCGCCGACGGCCACCAGGGCTGGCTGGCCACCGGCTATGACGTGGTCAGGGCCATCCTTGCCGACAGCCGCTTCAGCATCCGGCGCGAGGTGGCCCACCCGCCGGTCACGATGCCCAACGCCGGCGCCCAGGCTGTGTTCACCGCGCCGCCGCCGCCCGGGATGTTCGTCCGCATGGACCCGCCGGAGCACACTCGCTACCGCAAGCTGCTGGTCGGCGAGTTCACCGTGCGCAGGATGCGGCGGCTCGAGGCCAGGATCGCCGAGGTGACCGAGGACTGCCTGGACGCCATGGAGCGGTCGGGGCCACCTTCCGACCTGGTCACCGCCCTGTGTGTTCCCGTGCCCGCGCTGCTCATCTGCGAGTTGCTCGGCATCCCCGAATCCACCCTGCCCGTGTTCCAGCAGGCCGCGGCCACCGCGCTCGACGGGGAGTCGACCCAGGAGCAGATCCAGCAGGCGTACGCGACCATGCTCGGCGTCTTCCCGCCGCTGATCGCGGACAAGCGTGAAAAGCCCACCAGTGACGTCTACAGCGGTCTGATCAACCACGGTGGTCTCTCGGACGAGGAGCTCACCTCCATCGGGCTGTTGCTGTTCGCGGCCGGGTACGAGTCGACCTCCGGCATGCTGGCACTGGGGGCGTTCGCGCTCCTTGAGCACCCCGGCCAGCTCCAGGCACTGCGCCGCGACCCGAGCTTGACCGACAACGCCGTCGAAGAGCTGCTGCGTTTCCTGACCGGGCCCAGCGGCATGCTGCGCACGGCGGTGGAGGATGTGGAGATCTGCGGCGAGCTGATCAGGGCGGGCCAGACCGTCGAGCTGCTCGTCGGCGCCGCCAACCACGACCCGTCCCGCTTCGAACGCCCCGGCGAGTTCGACATCACCAGACCGGCCCAAGGACATCTCACCTTCGGGCACGGCATCCACCAGTGCCTGGGCCAGCAACTGGCCCGAGTAGAGCTGCGCGCGGCGCTGCCCGCGCTCTTCGACCGCTTCCCCGGCCTGCACCTCGCGGTGCCCGCACAGGAGATTCCCATGAAAGACGACTCGGCCTTCTTCGGCCCCAAGAGCCTCCCGGTGGAGTGGTGAGCCGCCCCATGACAGCCATCATGACCCGCGATCTGGTCAAGACCTACGGCCCGACCCGCGCCCTGGACGGGCTCGACCTCACCGTGAACACCGGCGAGATCCACGGCTTCCTCGGCCCCAACGGGGCGGGCAAGTCCACCACCATCCGCGTCCTGCTCGGCCTGGTGCGTGCCGACTCCGGCCGGGCCGAGCTGCTCGGCGGTGACCCGTGGGCGGACGCCTCCGAGCTGCACCGGCGGCTGGCGTACGTGCCGGGCGACGTGGAGCTGTGGCCGAACCTTACCGGAGGCGAGGTCATCGACCTGCTCGGCCGGCTGCGCGGCGGGCTCGACGAGACCCGCCGCGCAGAGCTGGTCGAGCGTTTCCAGCTCGACCCCACCAAGAAGGGCCGCACCTACTCCAAGGGCAACCGGCAGAAGGTGGCGCTCGTGGCCGCCTTCGCCGCCGACGTGGAGCTGCTGGTCCTGGACGAGCCGACCTCGGGTCTCGACCCGCTGATGGAGGCCGTCTTCCAGGAGGTCGTCGCGGAGACGCGTGAGTCCGGCCGTACCGTCCTGCTGTCCAGCCACATTCTGGCCCAGGTGGAAAAGCTGGCCGACCGGGTCAGCATCATCAGGCAGGGCAGGATCGTGCAGGCCGGCACGCTGGCCGAGCTGCGCCATCTGACCCGCACCACCGTGGAGGCCGAGACCGCCGCACCGGTCACCGGCCTGGCCGCCCTCCCCGGGGTGCACGACGCCGAAGGCGGGAACGGGCGGGTGCGTTTCAGCGTGGACGCCGAGCACCTCGACGGCGCCATCAAGCACGTGGGCGCCTTCGGCATCCGGGCGCTGAGCAGCCATCCGCCCACGCTGGAGGAGCTCATGCTGCGCCACTACGGAAACGGAGCAGCGGCATGACCAATACCGTCGTAAGCCGCCGCACGGCCGCCGCTGCCGGCGGTGGCGCCCTGACCGGCACCGGCGCGATGCTGCGGCTGGCCCTGCGCAAGGACAGGGTCAAGCTGCCGGCGTGGACGCTCGGGATAACCCTGTTCCTCCCCTACTTCGCCGCCGTGGTGGCCAGGACGAACCCGACCCCTGAGGCCTTGGCAGCCAGCACGGAGATGATCAACATCCCCATGCTGCGGCTGTTCTCCGGTCCCATGTTCGGCATGGAGAACCCCACGACGCTCGGCTACCTGGTCAACGTCTACCTCCCGGAGTTCCTGCTGGGCGCGGCGCTGATGAACATGCTGCTCGTCGCCCGGCACACCCGCGCCGAGGAGCAGAGTGGCCGCGCCGAGCTGGTTCGCGCCGCGGTCGTCGGCCGGCATGCCGCACTCACGGCCGCGCTCCTCGTCGCCGTCATCACCAACGCGGTCCTGGCCCTGCTGCTGACCGCGGCGGCGCTCGGCGTCGGAATGACCGTGAGCGGTGCGCTGCTGTTCGGCGCGGCCACGGCCGCGATGGGTCTCGTCTTCGCCGCGGTCACCGCCGTGAGCGCGCAGCTCACCGAGCAGGCCAGAGCCGCCGCCGGGATCGCGGGCGGAGTGCTGGCCGTCGTGTGGCTGCTCCGCGCCGTCGGCGCCGTCCAGGGCGGCTGGCTGATCTGGACCTCCCCGATGGGGTGGGCACAGCTCACCCGGGTGGCGGGCGACGGACGCTGGTGGCCGCTGGCTCTGCCGGTGCTGCTCAGCGCGGCTCTGACGGCGGTCGCGTACGCCCTGTCGGGGCGGCGGGACCTCGGCGCCGGGCTGGTGGCCTCGCGCCCCGGCCGGGCGCGGGCGGCCCGCGGGCTGCGCTCGCCGTTCGCGCTGGCGTTCCGGCTCCAGCGCGCGTCCATCCTGTGGTGGGGCGGGTCCCTGCTGGCGGCCGGTCTGGTCTTCGGCGGGCTCACCGGCTCGATGCGGGAGGGCATGGTCGAGGAGTTCCTCGGCGGCGGTCCAGATGTGGTGGGCGGTTACCTGAGCCTCATGGCGGTCGGGATGGTCTTCCTCGTGGGGATCTTCACGGTTCTGGCCGCGACCCGGCTGCGGACGGACGAAAGGCGCGGTCGGGTGGCACCGCTGCTGGCCACGCCGACCGGCCGATGGGCCTGGCTCGGGTCGTCCCTCCTGGCCACCGGACTTGCCGCCGTCGCGCTGCTGGCGGTTTCGGGTCTGTCGATGGGCGTCGGCACCGCCCTGGCGCTTGGTGACGCAGCCTGGGGCACGGCGGCGGCCGCCGCCGTGCTCGCCCGCATTCCGGAGATCCTCTTCCTGCTGGGGGTGGCCGCCACGCTGTTCGGGCTCGCGCCCAGGGGCGCGGCACTGGCCTGGGCCGTGCTCGCCCTCGGCGCGGTCATCCGCTTCTGGGGCGCTGACCTGCCGGGCTGGGCGAGGGGCCTGTCGCCGTTCGACCACATTCCCCGGATGCCGGTCGAGGACTTCAGCCTCGCCCCGCTGGTGATGCTCACGGCGCTCGCGGCGTGCCTGCTCCTGATCGGCCTGTACGGCTTTCGCCGCCGCGACCTGGACGGCTCGTAGGTCCTGGACCGCCGTGTCCGTCGGCTTGGCGAGTGGGCTGACGCCCAGCAGCGGTCCGACCACCAGGGGCTGCGCGAGGGCGAGCAGCACGCACGTGGCGGACAGCCCTGCCGATGCCACGCGTTCGAGGAGTTGTGCGCTGCACAGGGGCGCGAGGAGTTCTTCCCCTCCTGCCCATCAGGCTCTCAAGCCGCTCGCTCTGACGTTTCTCCCACGAATCTTGATCATTACCGTAGCGGCGACGGCCTGGCCCTCGCGCTACGGTGGAGCCGGAACACGCTGCTGCTCCTTGTGCTGGAGAAGCCGGAACCACGGACCGGGTTTCCACAATTTTCGACCTAAGGGTGTGGAAATCCGGGCACCGGCTTCGACTCCCCTCATGAGGGTTGGGCAATGAAGACAACGTGGACAACGTGGACAAGGTGACATCAGCGGATGGGACTCCCGGACCACGTTCCTCGATGGGTGAGCATGTGGAGGTCCTGCGGCCGCTGACCGTCGATGGCATGCTCGCCGTGGCGCGGGCGGGGCTGCTCCGGATGTCTCCCGCCGAAGCCGCCGCAGCGATCGCCGGGGGAGCCCGGCTGGTGGATACCCGCCCACAGTTCCAGCGAGCGGCCGACGGCGAGATCCCCGGCGCGATCGTCATCGAACGCAACCATCTGGAATGGCGTCTCGACCCCACCAGCCCGGCCAGAATCCCCGAAGCCACCGGCCACGACATCGCCTGGATCCTGATCTGCGACGAGGGCTACTCCTCGTCCCTGGCGGCTGCCTCACTGCGCACGATCGGCCTGGCCAGGGCCACCGACGTGATCGGCGGCTTCCGGGCGTGGAAACAGGCGGGCCTGCCCCTGACTCACCCGGCAACGCCGGCAACGCCGGCCACGCCGCGCCTGCCGACCGGCTGAGCGTGACCGCGCAAGTACGGCGTCGCGGGCGCCCAGCCGAGGCGAGGTGTCCACCCAGGTGCTCGAGCGGGCCCGGGCCGAGTCGCATCCGCGGCTCGACGTGGTCGGCTGGGCGGATCACGCGTCGTCGTTGCGGGGCGCGTCCATGTGGGTGACGAGGTTGATGCCGCCGTCGACGTTGATCACCTCACCGGTGACGAAGGGGGCCTTGACGAGCGCCAGGACCATCGCTGCGACGTCGGATGGTTGCCCGAGCCGGCCCAGCGGTGTCATCGCCACGGTGCGCGCCGCCCGCGTGGCGAGGCTGTCCGAGGTCAGCCGGGTCTGGAGCGGCCCTGGGGCGATCGCGTTCACCCGGACGTCCGGACCCACGGCCTTGGCCAGCAGCCTCGTCAGGTGGTCGAGCGCGGCCTTGCTGACGGAGTAGGGGATCGAGCTGCCGAGGGGGCGCGAGCCGCCCACCGAGGTGATGTTGATGATCTGGCCGCCGGGCTCCATGACCTTCACGGCGGCGACGGAGACCTGCCACGTCCCGACGACGTTGACGCCGAGGATCCGGTGCCAGTCGTCGGCGGTGATCGCACCCAGGTCGGCGTGGGGGACAGGTCGCGACACCCCGGCGTTGTTCACCAGCAGGTCGAGCCGGCCGTGCCGCTCCACGGCGGTCTCCACCAGGCGCAGGGCATCGGAGGGATCGGCGACGTCGGCCTGGACGTAGCTCGCCCCCGGGAGCTCGGCCGCGAGCCGCTCACCGGCGTCGACCGAGGTGGCCGAGTTCACCACGATGGTGAAGCCGTCGGCGGCGAGCGCGCGAGCGATGCCTTCGCCGATGCCGGAGCTCGAGCCCGTCACGATGGCGACACGTGGCGCGCTCATAGGGCGGCTCCCTCGGCGACGGGCGCTTTCACCGCGTTCACGATCGCCCGGCTTCCGCCGGCGAGGATCGAGGTGTCGTTGCTGACCACCACGTAGTCGTAGCCCCGGGCCAGCGCGGCCCTGGCCTGGTCGCTCGTGGCGGACGCGGTGCCGATGGGGACGCCTGCCGCGGCGGCGGCCTCCAGCGTGGACGTGACGAGCCGGTCCACCTCGTCGCTTCCCGCCGCGACGCCCATCGACATCGACAGGTCGGCCGTCCCGACGAGCGCGGCGCCGACGCCGTCGAGGGCCAGGATCTCCCTCGCGTTCCTCATCGCCGCCTCGCTTTCGAGCTGTACGACGCACAGAACCTGCTCGTTGCCGTACGCGAGGTAGTCCGCCCGTGGCAGCAGCCCCCAGCGCCCCGCTCGGCTGGTGCCGCCGGACCCGCGGTCGCCGCGCGGCGGGAAGCGGGTGGCCCGCACGACCGACCGGGCCTGCTCGACCGTGTCGACGTGTGGCACGACCACACCGGCCGCGCCGGCGTCCAGGACCCGCTGGATCACGCTGAGGCCGTGGTCAGGCACCCTGACGAGCGGGTCCACCCCGAGGGCGCGGGCCATCGCGATGTGGGTCGAGGCGGCGCCCAGGTCCAGTGTCGTGTGCTCGAGGTCGATGACCACGAAGTCGAAGCCCGCGTGGGCCATGATCTCGACACTCTCGGGGCTGGAGAGCTTGATCCAGGTCCCGAGCGTGCCGCCGTTGATGCCGTCGCGTACCCGTGCCATGGCTCAGACCTCGCCGGCGGTGTCGGTGGGGGTGGTGGTCCAGAAGACCAGCCACTTGCCGAGCTGTACGACGACCGCGTGCAGTGCGATGCCGACGGCCGACAGCACGACGATCACCGCGAAGGTCCTGGCCACGTCCAGGGTGAAGTTGCTCGCCTGGATCAGGTAGCCCAGACCTTCGGAGCTGCCCACGAACTCCGCGACCACGGCGCCGGTCACGGACAGGATGACGGCGACCTCCAGTCCCGCGAAGATGTGCGGAAGCGCCGACGGGATCTGCAGGTGCCGCATGACCTGCATGCGGGACGCGCCGAAGGACCGGAGCATCTCGACCTGCTCGTAGGCGGCGGACCGGAATCCCAGGACGGCGTTGATGAGGAGGGGGAAGAACGCGATCAGGGCCACGGTCAGCACCTTCGAGCTGATCCCGATGCCGAACCAGACGATCAGCAGAGGCGCCATGGCGACCTTCGGGATGGTCTGGGTCAGGATGAGCAGCGGGAAGAGCACGCGCTCCACCGTCCGGAACTGGGTGATGAGCACCGCGGAGACCAGTGCCGAGCCGACCGCGATGCCGAACCCGATCAGAATCTCCTTCAGGGTGACGATCGAGTGGGTCATCAGGCTGCCGTCCTGAAAGCCGTCGACCAGGGAGGCGGCGACGGCCGTGGGCGCGGGGACGAGGATGTTGGAGACGTCGAACATCTCCACGACGACCTGCCAGACGACCAACAGCCCGATGAACACGAGCACGCTGTAGGTGATCTCCGGTACTCGGCGGCGTCGGCGTCGGGCCGGGGTGTCCGAGTTCGTGGGCGCCTCCACCGGCACGGTCTCGCCGTCCGGGCCGGCGAGTGCCTCTCGGTCGGCTGCGTGGCGCTTGGTGTGGGTGGACATCAGGTCTCCTAGGCCTAGTGGGCGCTGTGCTCGGAGTCGAGCAGCTTGCGGATCTTCAGGACGATCTCGCCGAACTCGGGCGTGTTGATGTTCTCGAGCCGCCGCGGTCGAGGGAGCGCGACCTCGACGACGTCCGCCAACCGGCCGGGTCGCGGTGTCATGACCACGACGCGGTCGGCAAGGAGCACCGCCTCGGGGATGCTGTGCGTCACGAACAGCACGGTCTTGCGGTCCTGGTCCCAGATCTTCAGCAGGTCCAGTCCCATCTGGTCGCGGGTCATCGCGTCGAGGGCGCCGAACGGCTCGTCCATGAGCAGGATGCGCGGGTCGTGCATCAGGGCGCGGCCGATCCCGACCCGCTGCTGCATCCCGCCGGACAGCTCGTTGGGGTACCGGTCGCCGAACTCCTCCAGGCCGAGCATCACCAGCAGCTCGTCGGCCTTCGCGTGGGTGGCGGCGTCCCGGCGCTGGTGCAGGTCGGGCGAGGTCAGCAGGTTCTTCCGCACGGTACGCCAGGGCAGCAGCAGCGGCTGCTGGAAGACCATCCCGAGCTGGTTGCGGTGGGTGTCCTCCGACGGCCCGAAGGTGACCTGTCCGGAGGTCTGGTGGGACAGGCCCATGATGATCCGCAGCAGCGTGCTCTTGCCGCAGCCGCTGGGGCCGACGATGGAGATGAACTCACCGGCTCGGACGCTGAGGGAGACGTCGTCGAGAGCCTGGACGGTCCCGCCGGACTTGGTCGGGTAGAGCATGGACAGCGAGTCCAAGCGGATCGCGCAGTCGGTGTCGGTGCTGGTCGGCATGTCTGTCATTCCTCACCTGATTCGAGCGCGCTGCCCGCGCCCCGGTCGTCGTGCTGGCAGCAATCAGTCGGCCGCCTCGGGCCACGTGCCGCCCATCTCCTTGGTCAGTCGCTTGCATGCGGCCTTCAACGCCGTGGCCTCTCGGGAGTCCAGCGCCTCCGGCAGCATCCGCTCGGTGCCGACGGCCGCGATCGTGGCGCAGATCCCGGTCGCCGCGAACACCGGCGCCGCGACGATGCAGATGCCGCGGTGGTTGACGTGGCTGCTCATGCCGGCCTGCCGGATCGCCTCGATACGACGACGAGTCTCGGTGCGCTGGGGCTCGGGGAGGCTGCCGGTGAGCCGGTCGGCGTGGAACTGGTCGGGGAGGAAGGCCAGGAAGACCTTGGCCTGCGAGGAGTCCAGGGCGAGCTGCGAGCCCACGCGCACCGTCACCAGGGTGGGATGGTCGGCCTCCTCCACCAGCGAGACGACCGGGCCGGAGGTGCCCCACAGCGACAGCACGGTGCTGACCTTGATCTCGAGCGCGAGCTCGCGCATGTAGGCCGGCGCCATCTGCATGATGCGCTGCTGTCCCAGCATGAAGCTGCCGAGCTGCAGGATCGACCGTCCGGGACGGACGAGTGCGGAGTCCTCCACGCGCTCGAGCAGGCCGGAGCTGATCATCGAGCTGAAGTAGCGGTGCACCGTGGTCCGGTTCAGACCGAGCCGGCGGGTGGTCTCCGCGACGGAGAGCTCCGGAGTCTCCGGATCGAACAGTCCGAGGATCTGCGCGGTCCGGCTCACCGCCTGGATGTCCTGCTCGCGAGCAGTCACCGGCTTGTCGACCTCGTGCTCCGTCATCGGCCCCCCGTCTCGTTGAGTGTCCACAAAGAGTTCTCATAGTTCGTAGTACGGACAGAGAGTAAGTGTGCCCTGCGTCTCCCTGCAAGGTTTTACTGGGGATTCGCAGCAGCGTTTTCCGAATGCACCCTATTGACAGACCGGATAGCGAACTCACAGTCTGTGATGCGAACAGTGCCGACGCCTGGAGACTGCATGACTGACACACCCGCCATCATCAAGCTGCTGAACGGCTGCGTTGACCTGCACTGCCATTCCGGCCCGAACCCGTTCCCCCGACGGATCGACCATGCCGAGGCCGGCAAGGACGGCGAGCGGCTCGGCATGCGGGGCGTGCTGGTGAAGTCCCACCACCACAACACCGTCATGGACCTGCTCGCCATGGGCGACCGGCTGGCGGAGATCAAGACCCCCGTCTTCGGCGGCATCACCCTGAACAGCATGGTCGGCGGCATCAACCCCCAGGCGGTGGCCATGTGCCTGCGCATGGGGGGCAAGGCCGTGTGGTTTCCGACGTTCTCGGCCGGCCGGCACATCGACTGCCATCCGGAGGGCGTCGGCTTCCCCACGGCGAGCGTCGAGGTGCCGTCGTCCCGGGTCGACGTCCACCAGGAGAACGGCGAGCTCATCCCCGAGGTCTACGAGGTGCTCGACCTGGTCAAGGAGACCGGCGCGATGGTGACCGGCGGGCACATGGAGACCGAGTCGATCACCCAGCTGTTCGCCGCGGCCAAGGACAAGGGCGTCACCCGGATGCTGCTCAACCATCCCGACTACGTCATCGGCGCGGACGAGGCGAAGTGCCGTGAGCTGGTCGGCTACGGAGCGTTCATCGAGCACGAGACCGGCTTCTACGACCCCGAGGGGACCAAGAAGTGGGACCCGAGGCTCCTCCTGGACTGGATCGAGAAGATCGGCCCGGAGCACACCGTGATGGCCTCCGACCTCGGCCAGAAGGATCGGCCGCTGCCGGTGGACTCCTACATCCGCGTCGCGACCGCGCTGCTGGACCTCGGCCTGGACGAGAGGTCGCTGCGGCAGATCTTCTGCGACAACCCGGCCTTCCTGCTCGGCCTGGACGACTGAACGACCACACCCCCTACGACTGATGAGGACAGACGATGACCACCTTGGCCACCCCACCCGACGTGGAGTTCTCCGACCTCGGTACGGGCGATCCCGACGAGACGACCCCTGCCGGATCGTCGACGTGGTATTTCCGCGGACACAACTTCGTGCTCGCCTACACGACGCTGGTCGCCGGCGACGTGCTGGAGCGGGGTGAGCAGCCGGACGAGTACGTCGTGATCCTCCCCTACGAGGAGTGCGGCGTCGAGGTCCGTGCGTCGCGGGAGGTCGCGCCCGTCTCGGGCAAGGCGGTGGTGATGGTCCCGCCGGGCGGCAGCGCGATCGTCGGCGTCGACGACTGCACCGTCGTGCGGCTGTTCAGCTCTCGGTCCACCGACCTGCTGGACAAGGCGCGCAACCGGGATTCGTACGCAGATCCGCACCCGAACACCAAGCCGTTCGAGCCGTGGCCGGACCCGCCGGAGGGCTACCGCATCCGGCCCTACCGGTTGGCCGACCTCGAGGTGACGCAGGACGCCATCCGTCCGGGCCAGATCGTGCGGTGCAGCACCTTCATGATCAACTTCCTGGCGCCCAGGATCGGTCCGCGTGATCCGAACACCCTCTCGCCGCACGACCACGACGACTTCGAGCAGTGCTCGCTCGCCGTGGAAGGGGAGTACGTCCACCACCTGCGGACCCCGTGGTCCAGGCGCCGCAGCGAGTGGCGCGAGGACCGGCACCTGCGGTGCGGCAGTCCTTCGGTGGCCGTGATCCCTCCGCCCATGATCCACACCAGCGAGGCCGTGGGTTCGGAAACAAACCAGCTGATCGACATCTTCTGCCCGCCGCGTCTGGACTTCTCCCTGACGCCGGGCCGGGTGCTCAACGAGGACACCTACCCACTCCCCAACCAGTAAGAGGGCGGTTCCGTCGTGAAGACCAGACGAGCCATGAAAGTCGTGAGTGGTGCGCTCACCGTCCTGTGCGCGACCGCAATGCTGAGTGCGTGCGGTTCCGACAGCGAACCCGAGACCTCGGCCGAGTCCGGCGGGCTGACGCCGGTGACATTCGCGATGGCGTCCCCGAGCTGGAACGCCGGCTACGCGGTCATGGCCGTCGTGGAGGCCGAGGGCTTCTACGAGGAGGAGGGGCTGAAGGTCACGACCAACCTGTTCCCGTCGGCCACCCAGGCAGCGCAGCAGGTCGCCGGCGGCGGGGCCGACCTCGGCCTCATGACGGTCGAGCCCGTGGCCATCGGGCACGACAAGGACCTGGACCTGGCCTACTTCAGCTCCTACTGGGCGAAGTGGATCTACAGCCTGCAGGTGCCGGCCGGTTCCGGCGTGAAGAGCATCGCCGACCTGCGGGGCAAGAAGATCGGTGTCTCCGCGGTCGCGAGCTCCGGCGCGACGTTCGCCCGGACCGCGATGGAGCTCAACGGGATGAGCCAGAACGCCGCCAGCCTGGTGCCGATCGGTGCCGGCGCCCAGCAGATCAACGCCATCAAGAGCGGCCAGGCCGACGCACTGGCGCTCTGGGACATCCAGTACCAGATCGTCAAGAACGCCGGCGTCACCCTGACGCCGCTTCCGGTCAAGGAGACGGCGGAGGCGTGGGGCGGCGGCTTCGCGACGACCCGGAAGAACCTCGAGGCCAAGAAGGACGTCCTCGAACGGTTCGGTCGTGCGGTGGCGAAGGCGTTCGTCTTCTCCAAGGCCAACCCGGAGGCCGCGATCCGCGACCTGTGGAAGCTCCACCCGGAGACCCGCGGGTCCGACCCGGAGGAGAAGGCGCTGGCTGACGGGGTCAAGGTCCTCGAGGTCCGCCTGGACGGACAGGGCTTCGACGACAAGACCCTGGGCAGGATCGACGAGACGGCGTTCACCCGTTCGCTCGACTTCATGGCCTCGGCCGGACTGATCAAGAAGTTCACCGCGAAGGAGATCTACACCGACGAGATGTTCAAGGCGTTCAACGACTTCTCCTACGACGACGTCGTCAAGCAAGCAGAGAGCGCCGGCTGAATGCGGCTGGGGATCGCGCTCGACCTGAGCTCCCAGGAGCCGGTCCGCCCACAGGTGGATCGCACGGTCACGATGCTCGGCCACGCGGAGCAGCACGGTTTCGACTCCGCGTGGGTGGGGGAGAGCTATCACGCGGCCGCTCAGCCGTTCCACCTCCCGTCCGCCCTGATGGTCCTGGGACATCTGGCCGGACGGACGTCCCTGGCGCTGGGATCAGCGGTGCTGCTCCTGCGCGCGTACAGTCCGGAGAAGCTGGCCTACGAGGCCGCGCTGCTCGACCAGCTGTGCGGCGGGAAGCTCACCCTCGGCCTCGGGCTCGGCAGCCCGGAGGTCGCCCAACGGGTCGGGCTGCCCGCGTCGGGTCCGGCCGGCGCGGCCTTCGACGCCACGCTGAAGCTGCTGCGCGACGCCTGGTCCGCCGACGCGAGTGCCGATGCGCCGGTGGCGATCCCACCCCCGGTGCAGCGCGGCGGGCCGCGGATCCTGGTGGGCGGCAAGGTGGCTGCCTCGGCCCGTCGTGCCGCGACGCTCGCCGACGGATTCTACGGCGCGACGAACTACCGCGACGACTTGTTGATCAAGCAGTCGGCCGCGTACCGGTCATATCGCGGTGGGACGGGCGGGGTGGTCGCCACCACCAGGTTCTGCGTCGTCCACGAAAACGCCGCCACCGCCCGCGAGCTCGCCGCGCGCCACCTGAAGGCCGCGACCGGCTACTACACCGAGCGGGGCGCATGGATGGGTGCGGACGGCCCCGCCGAGCTCGAGCTCCCCATGGTGGGCACACCCGACGAGATCGACGCGACGATCGCCCGGTACGTCCGGGCGGGAGTCACGTCCGTCCAGCTGCGGGTCGCCCCGTACGGCACGCCGCCGGAGGTCGCCCGCCACACGCTCGACCTCGTCGGGCGGCACGTCCTCCCGCACTGGCACGACACGACGACTTCCGACGCGATCACGAGCTCCGATGGGGAATGACCGACGATGACGAGACCACTCAAGAGCCTGACCGCCCTGTTCGCGGGCATCCTCATGGTGACCACGCTGAGCGCGTGCGGTTCGGAGGGGGGCGACCCGGCGGGCGGCGGCGACCTCGACACCGTCACGTTCGCCCTGAGCGCGCCCAGCTGGAACGCCGGCTACACCACCTTGGTGGTCCCCGAGGCCGAGGGCTACTTCAAGGACGAGGGGCTCGACGTCAAGATCCAGCTGTTCCCCTCCGGCACGCAGTCGGCTCAGCAACTGGCCGCCGGCGGCGCCGACATCGGACTGATGACCGGTGAGCCGGTCGCGATCGGTCACGCCAAGAACCTGGACCTGGTCTACTTCGCGTCGTACTACCCGCACTGGATCTACAGCCTGCAGTTGCCCCAGGGCTCGGATGTGAGGAGCATCGCGGACTTGCAGGGCAAGAAGGTCGGGGTGACCGCGGTGGCCAGCTCGGGCGGGACGTTCGCCCGGACCGCGATGGAGCTCAACGGGATGAGCGAGAACGCTGCCGGCCTGGTGCCGATCGGTGCCGGCGCCCAGCAGATCAACGCCATCAAGAGCGGCCAGGTCGATGCGCTGGCCCTCTGGGACACCCAGTACGCGATCGTCGAGGACTCCGGGATCGAGCTCACCCCGTTGCCGGTGCCCCAGACCGCCGGCATCTGGGGCGGCGGGTTCGCGGCGACGCGGAAGACGATCGACGAGCGGAAGGACGTCCTGGAACGGTTCGGCCGCGCCGTCGCGAAGGGCTTCGCCTTCGCCCAGGCCAACCCTGAGGCCGCGATCCGCGACCTGTGGAAGCTCCACCCGGAGACCCGGGGCACCGGACCGGAGAAGGACGCGATGGCGTCCCAGGTCAAGATCCTCGAGGTCCGGCTGGCCGACCAGGGGATCGAGGACGACGACTGGGGCCGGATCGAGCCGAAGGCGGCAACCGGGATGGTCGAGTTCATGACGTCCGCCGGGCTCGTGGACAAGGCGTTCCCGGCCACGGAGATCTACACGACCGACCTTCTCGACGCCATCAACGACTTCTCCTACGACGACATCCGCAAGCAAGCGAAGGACGCCTCCTGAGATGGGGCAGGAAGTGGAGACGACCCGAATGAGCAGCTCATTCGTGTACGCGTCGGTCCGGACCCCGTTCGGCCGGTTCAACGGAGCCCTGGCCGACACGAGGACCGACGATCTGGCCGCGACCGCGCTGAAGGGGCTTCTCGACCGCTCGCCGGGCCTGGATCCCGGCCTGGTCGACGACGTGTTCTGGGGCAACGCCAACGGCGCCGGCGAGGACAATCGCAACGTCGGCCGGATGGCCGTGCTGCTGGCGGGCATGCCCGTCTCGGTGACCGCCACCACGGTGAACCGGCTCTGCGGCTCGTCGCTGGACGCCGCCATGATGGCCGCACGCATGATCGAGGTCGGCGACGCGGAGATCGCGATCGCCGGCGGCGTGGAGTCGATGACGCGGGCGCCGTGGGTCCTGCCGAAGCCGTCGCGCCGGTTCCCGGCGGGCGACGTCACCGCCGTCTCGACGACGCTCGGCTGGCGGCTGGTGAACGAGCGGATGCCCGCCGAGTGGACGGCCTCGCTGGGCGAGTGCAACGAGCAGCTGCGGGAGAAGTTCTCGATCTCGCGCGAGCGGCAGGACGAGTTCGGCGCCCGCTCGCACCGCCTCGCGGCGGAGGCGTGGAAGAAGGGCTTCTACGACGACCTCGTGGTGTCCGTCCCCGGCACCGGCCTGGACCAGGACGAGAGCATCCGTA
Source organism: Nonomuraea mesophila (assembly GCF_004352805.1). Taxonomy (NCBI): domain Bacteria; kingdom Bacillati; phylum Actinomycetota; class Actinomycetes; order Streptosporangiales; family Streptosporangiaceae; genus Nonomuraea; species Nonomuraea mesophila. The sequence continues at coordinate 20,592 of NZ_SMLD01000068.1, read as the reverse complement.
CCGACACCTCGCTCGAGACGCTGGCAGGGCTGAAGCCGGCGTTCCGGCCCGACGGGACGATCACCGCCGGGAACTGCTCACCGCTGAACGACGGCGCGAGCGCGGTCCTGCTGGGCTCGGCGAGCGCGGCCGCGACCATCGGTCGTGACCCGGTCGCGCGGATCGCCGGTCGCGGCTGGGCGGCGCTGGAGCCGCAGCAGTTCGGCTACGCCCCGGTCGAGGCCGCCGGCGACGCGCTCGAGCGGGCCGGCATCACCTGGGAGGACGTCGGCGCCGTCGAGCTGAACGAGGCGTTCGCCGTCCAGGCGATCGCCTGCGTCGATGCCTGGCTCGAGCTCGGGCTGCGGGACGCCGAGGTCGTCAACGCCAAGGGCGGGGCGATCGCCATCGGGCACCCACTGGGCGCCTCGGGCGGGCGCATTCTCGGGACCCTCGCGGCGCGGCTCGTGGAGTCCGGTGAACGATGGGGCGTGGCGGCCATCTGCATCGGTGTGGGTCAGGGCCTGGCGGTCGTGCTGGAGAACGTCGCATGACGCTGCTCTGCACCTCTGCCGACGAGGCGGTCAGCGGCATCGCCGACGGCTCGACGGTGCTGGTCGGCGGCTTCGGCACGGCCGGCCTGCCGTTCGACCTGATCGACGCGCTGATCCGGCAGGGAGCGCGGGACCTCACCGTCGTGTCGAACAACGCGGGCAACGCGGACACCGGGCTCGCGGCGCTGCTCGCGGCCGGACGGGTGAGCAAGATCGTGTGCTCGTTCCCCCGGCAGACGGACTCCTGGGTCTTCGACGAGCTGTACCGCAGCGGGAAGATCGAGCTCGAGGTCGCGCCGCAGGGGAACCTGGCCGAGCGCATGCGCGCCGCCGGAGCCGGGATCGGCGGGTTCTACACCCGCACCGGGGTCGGGACCCTCCTCGCGGAGGGCAAGGAGACCCGCGAGATCGACGGCCGGACGTACGTCCTGGAGCTGCCCATCGCCGCCGACGTCGCGCTCATCAGCGCCCACACCGCGGACACCCTCGGGAACCTCGTCTACCGCAAGACGGCACGCAACTTCGCTCCCGTCATGGCGACGGCCGCGACGACCACCGTCGTGCAGGTGCGGCACGTCGTCGAGCCGGGAGCGCTGGATCCTGAGGCCGTGGTCACCCCGGGCATCTACGTCGACCGGATCGTACGGGTGGCGGCATGATCGCTCAGCACATTGATCGCAGACCTCTCGGGCGGGACGAGATGGCCAGGGTGCTCGCGCGCGACATCCCCCGCGGGGCGTACGTCAACCTCGGCATCGGCCAGCCCACGACCGTCGGCGACCACCTCCCCCCGGAGTCGGGGGTCATCCTCCACACCGAGAACGGCATGCTCGGCATGGGGCCGGCGGCGACGGGCGACGCGATGGACCCCGACCTGATCAACGCCGGCAAGTTCCCGGTGACCGAGCTGCCCGGCGCCTCGTACTTCCACCACGCCGACTCGTTCGCCATGATGCGAGGCGGCCACCTCGACCTGTGCGTTCTCGGCGCCTACCAGGTCTCGGCATCGGGGGATCTCGCCAACTGGCACACCGGCGAGCCCGGCGCGATCCCGGCGGTCGGCGGGGCGATGGACCTCGCCGTGGGCGCCAAGCAGGTCTTCGTGCTGATGTCGCTGTTCACCAGGACCGGCGAGCCGAAGCTCGTCAGGGAATGCACGTATCCACTCACCGCGCTGCGGTGCGTGGACCGGGTCTATACCGACGTCGCCACGTTCGAGATCACCGGAGGGGACGAGGTCCTCGTCCGGGAGACGTGGGGGATCTCGTTCGACGAGCTCCGCTCGCGCGTCGACGTCCCGCTCGCTGCGGCGACACCATGAGGAGGTAGGAGAGTGTCCACCAGGCACCAGTTCTACATCGGGGGCGCGTGGGCCGATCCGGCCGCGCCCCGCACCTTGGGCGTCCTCGACCCCGCGACCGAGGAGACGTTCGCGGAGATCAGCCTCGGGACGGCCGAGGACGTCGACCGCGCGGTGGCGGCGGCACGCGCGGCCTTCGCCACGTACTCCCAGGTCAGCGTGGAGCAGCGGCTGGAATACCTCGAGCGGATCATCTCCGGCTTCCGGGCTCGGCTGCCCGAGATCGCCCGGACGATGACGCGCGAGATGGGGGCGCCGATCACGTTCTCGACGGAACGCCAGGCCACGGTGGCGCTGTTCCACTTCGAGGAGGCGGCCCGCGTGCTCGCGGACTACCGTTTCGAGGAGGAGACGGGAGCCGGGATCGTACGGCGCGAGCCGATCGGCGTCTGCGGTCTCATCACGCCGTGGAACTGGCCGCTGAACCAGGTCGCGTCGAAGGTGGCCCCGGCCCTCGCCACGGGATGCACCGTGGTGCTCAAGCCGAGCGAGATCGCGCCGCTCAGCGCCATGGTGCTCGCCGAGGTCATCCACGACGCCGGACTGCCGCCCGGCGTGTTCAACCTCGTCAACGGTGACGGTCCCACGGTCGGCGAGGCCATCGCGGCACAGCCCGGCATCGACATGGTCTCGCTCACCGGCTCGACCGGCGCCGGCATCAGGGTCTCCAAGCTCGCGGCCGACACGGTGAAGCGCGTCGCGCTCGAACTCGGCGGCAAGTCGGCCAACATCATCCTGCCCGACGCGGACCTTGCGTCCGCGGTCGTCGCCGGGGTGCACTCGTGCTACACCAACGGCGGCCAGAACTGTCAGTCGCCCACGCGGATGCTCGTGCACCGCTCGCAGCGCGACGAGGCGTACGCCGCCGCGCGACGGGCGGTCGAGCAGGTCCGTCTCGGGGACCCGTTCGATCCGTCGACCACCATGGGGCCCGTGGTGAGCCAGGCCCAGCTGGACAAGATCACCGCGCTCGTGCAGTCGGGGATCGACGAGGGCGCGACGCTCGTGGCCGGCGGCCCGGGGCGCCCCGACGGGCTCGACAAGGGGTTCTACGTCCGCCCGACCGTGTTCGGCGACGTCACGCCGCGGATGCGGATCGCGCGCGAGGAGATCTTCGGCCCCGTGCTGTCGATCCTGCTCTACGAGACCGAGGACGAGGCCGTCGAGATCGCGAACGACACGCCGTACGGGCTGGCGGGCTTCGTGCAGTCGAAGGACCCCGACCGCGCCCGCAAGGTCGCCAATCGCATCCGTGCGGGCCGCGTCTACCTCAACGGCGCTCCGTTCGACCGCAGCCTCCCGTTCGGCGGCTACAAGCAGTCCGGGAACGGACGAGAGTTCGGACGGTTCGGCTTCGAGGAATACCTCGAGGTGAAGGCCGTACTCGGCTACGAGAGGACGTCAGGTGAACGCTGACCGGCTGGCCGCCCTCCTGGACCGCGAAGAGCTCTTCGACCTGGTGAGGCGGGAGCGCTTCGCCCGCGACCAGCGGCTCTTCGACGTGATGCGTGACTGCTTCCACGACGACGCCTACGTACGGACCACGTGGTACGACGGACGCGGCGGCGAGGCCTACGTCGAGGCGACGAAGACGTGGATGGAGCGGACGGGGAACAGCAAGCACTGGGTCTTCCCCGCCTACGCGCGGGTCGAGGGCGACCGGGCGACCGTCGAGAGCCCGGCGAAGATCTTCAACCGGACCACGGTGGAGGGAGTGGAGGTCGACTTCCACGCCTACTGCCGGTTCTTCTCCCGTGCCGTCCGGGACGAAGGACGGTGGAGGCTGATGAGCTTCGAGGTCCTGATGGAGCGCGACGAGCTGCGCCCCGTCCACGCGGGTGAGGCGCTCCCGGTGGACGCGGCCCAGCTCGCTGGGCTTCGGCCGTCCTACCGGTTCCTCACCTGGATCCAGTCGACCCGCGGCGTGACGGTGAGCCAGGACCTGCTCGGCGACGACCGGCGGTCCGACCTCGACGCGTTCCACCAGGGCGAGACCGCCTGGCTCGCCGGCACGGGATAGCGGTCAGCACCACGGGCCCTGGCTGAGCCGCTCGGCTCGGCTCGTCACTCGGATTCCTTGTGCGTGCCGCTGCTGTGGTGCGCTGGCGGTGGCGAGGTCCGTCAGTAGCTTCAGCCCCGCGGCGGAGGGTGAGTCCGACTCGGCGTAGAACAGTCCGAGGCGCTGACAGTCGTCGGGCAGGAGCAGGGTCTCGTTGTACAGGGTGAGCCGGCCCGCCAGCGGATGGTGCAATTCGCGGAGGTAGTGGTCGCAGACGCGGACGGGATGTTCCACCGGGCCGACCTCCTCGACCAGGCGGTCCACGGACGCAGCGTCGGTCATGTCGGCGTGGACCTGGCCGCTGCGGGCGGCCCGCACGACCTCGTGGCGTGCGGCCAGTGCATCAGCCACCGCGCTGCCGAGCGTCCCCGTCGCACCGATCACGAGCGCTTTCATGTCGTCCCGTTTCGTCAGAAGTGGTGTATGTGAAACCAGCCTGCGGCCGCCGGGGGACCGTAGCCAGGGCACTGCGGGTAATACACCTGGCAGGTATAGGCGGGGGCAATGGTGGAGAACCGGGCCAGCGCGTCCTGGCCGTGGTGGCTCGACCGTCCCGTGGCAGCGATCGGCCATGGGCGTGAGCGTCATCGGGTCCCACGCACCCATTAAGCTTTTGGGTCGCCGAATGAGGTGTCGTCGGCCAGATGATGTATTTGGGCCCATCACACGCACAGGACGGTGACCTGGCGTCCAGAAGGGGTGGTCGCCTGCTCGAAGCCACCGCGTTCCTTCCAGGGTGGGGCTTCGGGGCGCCGGTCGAAGATCACCAGCACGCCGGTGGAAAGGGTGAGGCGGTCCAGATAGCGGTCGAGTTGGGCGAGGCCGTCGGGCGTCGGGTCATGCTCTCCTGCTCGCCGAACTTTGAGTTCCATGGCCTCGCGCTGCATCAGGCGTTCGCCGTCGGTGCCGGTGTAGGGCCAGCGGACGAGGACGTCCAGGCGTTTGGTGCCGGCGGCGTACTCGCGGTCGAGGTAGCCTCCGCCGTTGACCAGCCGGTGCAGGAAGGCCGTGAGGATGATCTGGCAGGCGGCCTCGTGGTAGCCCTCCTGCTGGATGAGGACTTCGCCGTGTTCGCGCCAGAACACGACGAACTCCTCCAGGAGCCGTGGCAGGTCGAACCGGCCGTCCGGCAACACGAAGCTGTGCGGGTCGGCGCGTACCTGCCGCTCCGTGCGATCGCCCAGCACTCGGAGCAGGACTTCTCGGTAGATGGGGTTGGCGATCTCCGGATCTCTGGTCCCGCGGATGAGGCCCAGATCGTGGACGTAGGAGACGTCGTCGTCGATGGCGGCGTCCATGGCCACCAACGTGCCGGCCACGATCGGTTCGATCACCCGCTTGACCCGGGGTTCGTGTAGCCGGGCGACCAGGGAGTCCAGGTGGGTGGCGCGCGCCCGGATCAGCCGCTCCTTGGCATCCTCCACATGGCTGTCGCCGATGGTCCCGGACACCCCCATCTTGTAGGTGATCTCATGGGCGAGGGCGTTGACCAGCCAGGGCTGCCCCTGCGTCAGTTCGAAGACCCGGTCCACCGCCTCCTTGGCGAACTCCTGACCGGTCGCCTGGGTGTGCTGGTCGTAGAGTTCGGCGATCTGGTCGGCGGTGAAGTCGCCGAGGCGCAGAGAGTCGGCGATGATGTTGAACGGGCTGATCGGGCTGTATCGGCCGGGGTCGCCGCCCGAGCCGACCTTGTAGTCACGCAGGTCGCGCAATCCGCACAGCACCACCGACGTGGGGAACGGATAGCCATCTGGCCGTATGTTGTGACCGTCGCGGAGCTGGCTGAGGATGTTGACCATGCTGGTGCCCTGCAGGGCGTCGATCTCGTCGAGGAACAGCACGACCCGGCGCGGGCAGCGGCTGCACCACGCGCTCAGCGCCTCGCCGAACTGGGTTCTCACCGGGTTCTGCGGCCAGGGGTTCGGCGGCAGCAGTTCCTCTGGCCATCCCGACAAGTCAGCGGCCCTGCGGAGAGACTTCAGCAGAATCGTCTCCGCGGCGCCGATGTCATCGCCGACGGTCCCGGCGCGCTCGCAGGAGAACGACAGAGCGGCGATGTCGCCCTCCGCGGTCAGCTCGGAGGCCAGGGTGCGCAGCATGGTCGTCTTCCCGGTCTGCCGGGGGGCGTGCAGCACGAAATAGCGGTCCATCTCGATGAGCGCCCGCGCCTCGGGAAGCCGTGGTGCGGGGGGAAGCATGTAGTGGAGCTGTGGATCGCACGGGCCGGTGGTGTTGAAGTATCTCGCTCGGGGTGGCCGCATGGTCACATTCTGTCATTATTTGCTCTGTCGATGACGAGATTCCGTGTCGGCTGCGCGAGGTGGTGGAGCAGGTGGCGCGCGCTGGGCGGCGGCGTCATGTGTGATCACGCCGAGCTGGACGCGCTGAATCGCGGCCGAACGGTGGCCTACCAGCGTGAACATCCGCTGGTGCGATGACGGGCGCCGACGACCGCACCTGGGTTGCGGGTCACCTCTCGTCGGTCCGGCCGCGCGTTCCGGCACCGGTCCCGAAGCCGGTCAGTACCCGTTCGGCCTGCTCCATCATGCCGGTGACGATGTCTGCGGCGGGCTTGATGTCGTGGATCAGGCCGACGCCCTGTCCCATGAGCCAGGGCATCTCCTCCCAGTCGGCCTCCGTCTCCGGGACCGCAAGGAGCAGGGGGAACTTGCGTACCGGCGTCTCCTCGCCCTGGACGACCGTGGTACCGACCCGTTCCAGGGAATCGAGATCGGCCGGGAGCTCCGCCGGCCGGTGTTGCCACTCGGCCACCACCCGGTTGCGGTGCAGCCGCATGGGGTTGAACCGCGGGAACTCCGGCCCGAAGATCGACGTGAGCACGGCGCTGTCCCCGGCGGCGGCGACCAGCCGTCGGTGGTGCTCGGGATGCACGCGGGCCTCGTGCGAGGCGACCATGCGCGTCCCCACCCACACGCCGTCCGCGCCCAGGCACAGGGAGGCGGCGACCTGGCGGCCGTCGGTGATCCCGCCTGCGGCCAGGACCATCGCCCGCTCGCCCACGGCGTCCACGACGGCGGGCACGTTGACCATGGTCGGCAGCCCGCCGTAGTTGTGCCCGCCGGCCTCCCAGCCCTGGGCGATGACGAGTTCGGCCCCGCCGTCCACGGCGAGCCGGGCCGTCTCGGCGGAGTCGACCTGCTCCCACACCGACACCCCGGCCTCGCGTAGCAGTCTCACCTGCTCGGCCGGGGGATGACCCCAGTGGAAGGAGACGATCGGCACCCGCTCCGCCACGCACACCTCGACCAGTTCGCCGGTGGGGAAGAAGGTGATGAGATTGACGTGGAACGGCTTGCCCGCCGTACGTTCCTTGACCTCGCGGATCATCTCCCTGAGCCGGTCCGGGGGCAGGAGCGCGGCGCCGATCGCGCCGATGCCCCCCGCGTTGGTGACTGCCGCCGCGAACTCGGGCGTCTCGGCCACGAACGACATCCCCGCGCAGACGAACGGGTAGGGGATGGCGTATTGCGCGGTGAGTCTGGTGGACAACACGGACATGACGGCACCCTTCCCTCGTGACCCTTTCGTCCACGTTATGCCTCGCCGACGTCCGGATGAAGGTCATGCTCTGTCCACGCCGGGCAAGGCCTCCGCCGCAGAGTTGTCTTCGCTAGTCAAGGGAAGGCGACACCGATGCCCGGCGATGCGCCGAGGAACAGGGTGGGCCGCGCGGCCCACCCCCGCAGGTTCGCGCAGGCTGCTCAAGGCGACCTCATCCGCAGCGAAGTCATGGAGCGGCGGACGCCTCTGCGCGCAACCGCTCGACGATCTCGTCGCGGATCGCGGAGCGGCGTACCTTCCCCGACACGTCGCGCAACGGTTCGGCCCGGAACTCGATGCGTCTCGGCAGCTTGTACTCGGCCAGGCGCTCCCGCAGGAACCCGAACAGCGCGTGCTCGTCGAGGCCCGCCGCCGCGTCGGCTTCGACGAGGGCGTAGCCGGCCTGTCCGAGCTCGTCGTCGGGCACACCGACCACCACCGACGAGAGCACCGCCGGGTGGGCCGCGATCGCGGACTCGACCTCGGAGGGGTACACCTTACGACCGCCGACGTTGTACATGTCGACGCGGCGGTCGCTGATGTAGAGGTAGCCGTCCTCGTCGAACCAGCCGAGGTCGCCGAGGGTGTCCCAGCCGTCGCGCTTGACGGTCTCGGAGCCGATGTAGCGGTAGGTCGCCTCGACGCCGGCGGGCGGGCGCATGGCGATCTCGCCGACGACGCCGGGCGGGCAGTCCTCGCCGATCTCGTCCACGACGCGGATGGACCCGACGACCGCGCGGCCGACCGAGCCGCGGTGCTCGAGCCATTCGCCGCCGCCGATCGCGGTGACGGCGGTCGACTCGGTGCCGCCGTACATCTCCCAGACCGCGTCCGGTCCGAGGATCTCGATCCAGGACTGCTTGAGCTCGGGAGGGCAGGCGGAGCCGAGGTGCCACAGGCGTCGCAGTGACGACAGGTCGTAGGCGTCCGGATTTGCCCGATACACGGGCAGCAGTCGCTGCAGCACGGCGGGGACCGTCGCGATGAACTCCACGTGGTGCTCGGCGATGAGACGCAGCGCCTGCTCGGCGTCGAACCGGGCGGTGAGCACGATGTGCTGGCCGATGAGCATGCCGTGGACGAGCGTTGTCACAGAGGTGTTGTGCGTGAGCGGGCCGGTCACGAGCTGGGTGCCGCCGACGGTCAGGCCGAACAGCGCGGCGGGGCCTGTGGGGTCGATCCGGCTGTCGGCGGTGACCGCGATCATCTTCGGACGCCCGGTGCTGCCGCCCGACGGCATCGCCTTCCACACCGGTGAGACCACCGGTGGCAGCGGCTCGTCCGACAGCGACGTGGCGGGCAGAAAGCCGGCCGGCACACAGGTGAAGCCGGGCACGACGCGGCCGGCGATGAGCGCGCGCGGCGCGAGCTCGAGCATGGCGGCGAACTCCTGCTCCGGCATCCGAGCGGAGAGCGGGGCGATCGTGGCGCCCAGCTTCCAGGCGGCCACCGCCGCCCGCACCCACTCGATGCCGTTCGGCAGCATGATCGTCACGTAGTCGCCCTGCCGCACGCCGAGTTCGGCATAGGCGCGCGCGAGCCGGTTCGTCGAGCGGTCCAGTTCGTCTCGTGTGATCGTCACGCCCTCGGCGGTTATCACCGGCGCGTCCGGGTCCTGCCGCGCGAGCAGAGAGAGCCGGGTGCCGATCGGGGGAGTGGGGTCGCCTGACTGCTGATTCGCCATCATGATTTCCTTCCGTGAGGTGGTCACTTGGCGGCATCGGCATTGAAACGCTTCTGTTCCGCCTGGCCGGCGCGCCGGGCGGCGCGCGCCTCGCGCACGCCCACCTTCGGCCCGAGCACGGCCATGACGCAGATCAGCACCGTGACGGCGGCGAGGTAGACGAAGACCGCCTCGGTGGAGGTGACGAGGATCACGCCGATGATGACCGCGTTCGCGATCGTCATGATCCGCGACGCCGCCTGGGCGAACCCGGTGCCGACGCCACGGACCTCGGTCTGGAAGATCTCCGGCGTGTACGTGAATACCGCCGTGGACAGGATCGACGAGGCGATGACCGCCGTCAGACCGGCGCCGAGGATCACCGGCACGGTGTCGACGAAGCCGAGGAACAGGTATCCGACGCCGGTGACGGCCGCGACCGTGAACACCAGCCACTTGCGCTCGAACAACTCGATGACGAAGGTCGCGAGGAACGTGCCGGCGAGGCCCCCGAACGAGAGGACGACGATCCAGCTGTAGACCTGATCGAGTGGATGGCCGCGCTGGTTGAGGATCACCGGGAGCCAGCTGTTGACGCCCGTGTTCAGGACGGCGAGGCCGACGAAGATGAGCGTCGCGACGATCGTGCGGCGCAGGAACAGCGGCTTGAAGATCGACCACACCGAACGCTCTTCGACCGGGGCGACCTCGTCGAGCACGACCGGCGCGGGCAGGGTGCGCCTGCCCCCCTTGGTGTACTGATCCTCGAAGAGCCGCACCGTCCGCTCGGCGCGGTCCAGTTGGCCGCGCGAGGCCTGCCAGCGCGGGGACTCGGGAAGCAGCCAGAACGCGGGAACGGCCACGAACAGGCCGAGTGCGCCGAACAGGAACACGACGTGCCACTGGCCGGTCGGCACGGTGGCGTTCGCGACGATCACTACGAGCGGGATGATGAGGACGGACACGAGCGTGATGATCGCGATGCCGCGCCCGCGCAGAGCCTTCGGGAAGAACTCCGAGGCGGCCACGAGGATGGCCGTGGTCCCCGCCGTGACGCCGATGCCGGTTACCACGCGCAGCGCGCCGAGGATTTCGGGAGACGGCGCGAACGCGGAGGCCAGCGATCCCAGGGAGAAGAGCAGTACCGCGCCGATGGCGACGGGCCGCCGCCCGATGCGGTCGGCGAGCGGGCCCGCGATGAGCGCGCCGATCAGACCTCCGACGAACACCATCGACTGCAGTAAACCGACCTGGTCGGAACTGATGCCCCATTCGCGCTGCAGCGCGGGGGCGACGAGCCCGAACGTCTGGATGTCGACGAGGTCGAATCCGAACATGAGGGCGAGCAGGATGATCAGCCACCGCATCCGCGAGGTGTAGGAGGGGATGCGGTCGATGCGCGCATTGAGATCCTTCTCGGCCCCTGCCTCCGGCGAGGGTGGGGTGGGCGTTGTCGTGCTCATGTGCGACGTCCTCGTCTATGGGCTGGTGGGGGAGTCGGTGGGGTCGGTGTCAGGTCAAGCCTGGATCGGCTCGCCAGGTCGGTTCGCAGCGCCGCTACCAGCGCGAGCGGCTGGTCGAGCATCACGTGGTGATCGGCGTCCGGGATCTCGATCATCGTGGCGGTGCCGCCGAGCAGGTCGCGGATCGCGGGGCTGATGCGGCGGGGCAGGATGCCGCGCTCTCCGCGGATCAGGACGACCCGGGTACGAGCGGGCATCGCCGGCCATGTCCTTGGCGAGGCGAACCCGAGCACTCCCGGATCGAATTTCCACGACCACCCACCGGGCACCTCGCGGAGGGAGTGCGCGGCGACGTGGCCGGCGACGAAGTCGATCACCGGCTGGCCGGGCATCGGGCGGAATCGCGTGAGCGCCTGGTCGCGGCTCGGGTAGACGCGCAGCGGGCCGAAGGCCTGTCCCGCGCGGGCGGCGCGCTCCTCAGGGCTGGGCTCGCCCAGCGGAGTGTCGATCACGACGACTTCGCCGAGGTGCGCGGGGTGGAGCATGCCGGCGCGCAGCGCGACCAGGCCGCCGAGGCTGTGACCCACGACCGTCGCACCGTCGCGGATCCCCGCCGAGCCGGCCGCGACCGCTACGGCCTCGGCGACCCACCTGTCGAGGTCGTAGTGGTCGCGATGATCGCTGTCGCCGTGTCCCGACAGATCGACGGCCACCACGCGCCGGCGGTCCTCGACGAGGAGGGGGGCGATGTGGTCCCACCACCGCGCGTGCGCGGCGCCGCCGTGGATGAGGACGATGCCGTCCGCGCCCGGGTCCCCCCACGCACGCCAGGCGATGTCCGCGCCATCGACGCGGACGTACCCCGTCTGGGGCTCGTCCGCGAGGGCGGCGCGGAACCACGCAGGCGCGTCGACAACGACCCCCGCGGGGGATCTGCCCTGGTTCGGCATCCGTCTTCCTCTCACGACGCTTCTCACACTGCCAGTTCTATGACGGACAGCATAGACCTAGTTGCTCAACATAGTATGCTGTGATCCTGGACCAGAGAGAAGTCCCTGGCAGAGGAGAAGAGGTGCGTCCGTGACGGACTGGCAGGGCTCAGTCGCCTTCATCACCGGCGGTGCTCAGGGAATCGGGCTCGGCATCGCGCGAGCACTCGGCAAGCGCGGTGTGCGGCTGGCCCTCGCCGACATCGACGAGGCCGCGCTCGCGACGGCCGGAGCCGAGCTGTCGGCGACCACCGACGTCGTCACGCACCCGCTCGACGTGCGCGGCCGCGACGCCTTCGCCGCGGCCGCCGATGCCGTCGAGGCCGACCTCGGCCCGGTGAACCTGCTGTTCAACAATGCGGGGATCGCGCCGTACACGTCGCTGTCGAAGCTCTCCTACGAGGTGTGGGACCTCGCGCTCGGGATCAACGTCCACGGCGTGGTCAACGGGGTGCAGACGTTCGTGCCCCGCATGATCGAGCGCGGTCAGGGCGGTTACGTGGTGAACACGGCGTCGGGCGCCGGCCTGGTCGCCGGCTCGAACGTGCTGTACTCGACGTCGAAGTACGCCGTCGTGGGCCTGTCGGAGTCGCTGAAGGTGGCGGGCGCGAAGTACGGCATCGACGTCAGCGTGCTGTGCCCCGGCTACGTCAGCACCGGCATCCTCGGGAACACCCAGGCGCTCGCCGACGGCCACCTCGTGCGCGAGCCCGGCGAAGGGAGCGAGGAGAGCGCGGCGGCCATCGCCCAGGGCGTGGGCATCGACGAGGTCGGCGAGATCGTTATCGCGGGCATGGAGGCCAAGGCGACCTGGATCCACACCGACCTCATGATGAAGAAGTACATCGGCATGCGCGGCGACATGCTCCTCAGCTCGTTCAGCGCCCACGAGCCCACCTTGTGACCCGCGCACGCAGCCCGCCCCCCGGGGGGAGCGGGCTGCGTGCGCGGAGCTCAGCGCCGCGCCAGCTCGCGCATGACCGCGATGCCGGACGGGTCGACGGGGATGCCGTCGAACACCGCGCGCGCGTTGGCATGCGCCGCCTGGTGCAGGGCGAACGCGTGCCGCAGCGCGTTGTACTGGCCCTGCGCCTCCAGGGCGCCGTTGACCGACATCTTCGCGAGCTTGAGCCCGAACGACGGGCGCTGCGCGATCTCGGCCGCGAGTTCGAGCGTGAACGACTCCAGCAACTCGCGCGCCACCACGTGGTTGATCATGCCGAGCTGACGGCACTCCTCTGCGGTGAGTGGCGAGCCGCGGAACAGCATCTCCTTCGCCTTGCGTGGCCCGAGCTCCCACGTGTGGGTGTGGTATTCGTGGCCGTTGACCGCGAGCGCGACGGTCGGGTCGGCGAAGGTGGCCTCCTCGCTGGCGACGATGAGGTCGCACGGCCAGACCAGCATGAGACCGCCGGCGATCACCTTGCCCTGCACCTGCGCGATCGTGGGCTTGGGCACGTTGCGCCAGCGCCAGCACATCCCGAGGTAGAACTCCTCCTCATTGGCCATCCCGCCGGCCTGGCCGGGCTGCAGGTATCCGCCCGTCATGCAGTGCGGCTCGAAGTCGGCGCCGGTCGCGGTGTTCCGCAGGTCGTGGCCCGAGGAGAAGTGCGGCCCGTCCGCGGCCAGGATGATGACGCGGACGTCGTCGTCCAGGGTCGCGCGCTGGAACGCCTCGTCCAGCTCGTGGAGCATCTGGTAGTCCTGCGCGTTGCGGGTGTCCTCGCGCGCGAGGGTGATGCGCGCGACTCCCGGCACCGGCTCGTCGTAGCGGATCTGTTCGTAGGTGGTCTCAGGCACGGGACTGCGTCCTTCCGCTGGCAGCATCGCGGACCTGGCTGCGGCGGACCTTGCCGGACTCGTCGCGCAGCGGCTGGCCGGTGATCTCGATCGAGCGCGGGATCTTGTAGCGCACGAGGTGGTCGGCGAGGAATTCCAGGAGTTCCTCGGCCGTCGTCCCCTGTTGCGCGTGCACGACGGCGTGCACGCGCTGGCCGAGGTCGGGGTCGCTCAGGCCGACGACGACGGACGAGACCACCTTCGGGTGCCGGTCGATCGCGCTCTCGACCTCGGCGGGGTAGATGTTGGCGCCGCCGGCGACGATGAGGTCGGCGCGCCGGTCGGTGATGTAGAGGTAGCCGTCGTCGTCCATCCAGCCGAGGTCGCCGAGGGAGTCCCACCCGTCGCGCGGCTTCCGCTCGGCGCCCACGTACTCGTAGGACGGGCCGGCGCCTTCGAGGCCGCGCATGTAGATCTCGCCGACCGCGCCCCGCGGCAGCTCCTCCCCGTCGTTGCCGACGATCTTCATGTCGCCGACGGTCGGCCGTCCGACCGAGCCGGGGTGTTCGAGCCACTCCGTGCCCGTGATGACGGTGGTCGCGATGGACTCGGTGCCCGCGTACACCTCGTAGACCTTGTCGGCTCCGACGAGGTCGATCCAGGCGGCCTTGAGCCACGGCGGGCACGGCGCCGACGAGTGCCACAGCGCGCGCAGCGAGCCGAGGTCGTACTCGCCGCCCGCCTCGATGACGCGGTACATACGCTGCAGCATCGTCGGGACCGTCATCATCCAGCTGACGCGGTGCCGCTCGATCGCCCGCAGTGTCTGCTCGGGGTCGAACCGGGTCAGCACGACAAGGCGCTGGCCGAGCATCTGGCCCGCCGTCGCGAACTGCAGCGCGGCGTTGTGATACAGCGGCGCGACGACCGCCTGCACATCGGTGGGCTCGAGCCCCCACAGCGCGCGGTTGAGCGCCGGAGCGCCGTGCGCGGGAGCGGTGATCCGGATGAGCTTCGGCCGTCCCGTCGAGCCGCCCGACGTGGGAGCCTTCCACGAGGGCGACACGACCTCGGGTAGCGGCTCGTCGCTCACCGACGCGTCGGGGACGAATTCCGCGGGCAGCGCCGCGTGGCCGGGGTGGTCGGCCGGATCGACGCCGATGAGCAGCGCGGGGTTCGCGAGGTCGAGGATCGCCTGCCGCTCCGTGCGCGGCAGCCGGTACGACAGCGGGATCGGCACGCCGCCGACCTTGAGGGTCGCCCAGAACGCGACGAAGAAGCCGATGCCGTTGGGCAGCGCGATCGCGGCGTAGTCGCCGTGCCGCACTCCGCGATCCCGTAGAACGCGCGCCAGCCGGTTCGACTGGCGCTCCAGTTCGCGCCGCGTGATCGTCCGGTCCTCGTGGACGATCGCGACGAAGTCGGGATCGTCGTCGGCCAGGCGCGCCATCGAGCGCACGTACGGCTCGGGCGGATTGGCCTCGAGCAGTTCCATGACGTCGGATACATCCATGGGTAAACCCCTCGGCGTTGGCAAGCGGTCGGTGCGATGTAGGCGGCTCGGGTCAGGAGTTCTCGGGCCGGGGCCTCAGATCGAGCGTGGGTCAGGGACGTGCGCCGGGCATGGCCGTGACTCGGCCGAACTCCTGCGTGCCCGGAGGCCGGGAGATCGGGGTGGGAGCGGCGGCTGGGTCTCGACGTGCTCGGCCGGCTCCGAGCCGCGGCGGGGCGCCGTCATGTTGGCCAAGTCTATGTTGAACAGCACAGGTAGGCAAGCCGGATGTCACGCCACGCGGTCGTCACCGCGTTGCGGGCCCTTCGCGGGCGGGCGTCAGGCGTCGTCGTTCAGGGTTTCCCGGGCCGTCCACAGCTTGGCGAGGCGCGCGTTGAGGAGATTCTCCAGCGACCGCAGCGACTTTTCGAAGTCGATCCCCTCGGGGTCGATGCTCGCCTGAAGGTGCAGGCCGAGCACGGCGGAGTTCATGGCCAGCGCCAGCTCCCTCTCACGCTCGGCCGCGACCTCCGGGTCGGCGCCCTCCGGACGCAGCGCGCGCAGCCAGTGGCGCAGCCCGCGCCGGCGCTGCTTGAGGAACTCCTGGTAGTGCGACTTCACCAGGCCGGTGCTGCTCATCGCCTCGGTGAGCAGCATGAACATGAGAGCCGACTTGCCGTCGCGCACCCACGCCGCGTAGTCGTCGAGGATCTCGCCGAGGGTCGGCGGCCGCTCGTAGCGCTCGGGAGCCATGAAGCTCTCGAGCGCGCGCTCGACGACCGCGATGAGCAACCCGTCCTTGTTCTTGAAATGCCACGGGATGCTGCCGCGGCTGATGCCGGACCGCTCGGCGATGTCGACGAACGACGTGCGGTCGAACCCCCGCTCGGCGAACAGTTCCTCGGCCGCGTCGAGGATGCGCTTACGGCTCTCGTCGCCGATCTCGTCGATTCGTCGTCGCGGGGCAGTGCTCACCCTGGCCATCCTACGACGCCGCGAGAAGGGCTTCGGCGTGCTCCATGGCGGCGCGCAGCTCGGCGTTACGCGCGTCGAGCAGGTCGCTCAGCTCGTTGCGGGTCGCGACGTAAGGGCGGTCGTGTTCCACGGCGTCCAGCACCAGCTCTCCGACGCCGTCGGGCCGCGTGCCGGACTCCTTGAGCATGTGATGCGCCGTGTCGAGGATCTCGATCACGCGCGCGGAGTGCACAGGTGCCGCGTCTGGTCGCAGATGACGGGCGTTCTGCACGATGTCCGTGGCGACCGGCCCTGGGAGCAGGACCGACACGCCGACCCCCGAGTGCGCGAGCTCGCGGCGCAGCGACTCGCTCATGCCCACGACGGCGTACTTGCTGGCGTGGTAGAGGAACCCGGATCCTGCCTCCAGCAGACCGGCCTCGGACGCGGTGTTCACGACGTGGCACCGCCGCGACGAGGCGAGCATCGCGGGCACGAACGTCTGGATGCCGTTGTAGACGCCCGTCAGGTTGATGCCCATGACGTGGTCCCACATGCGGTAGTTCAGCCGGCTCGGGCTGACGGAGTCGATGACGCCCGCGTTGTTGAACAGCAGCGTCACCTCTCCGAGATCCCCGGCGACGGCGGCGCCGACCTCGGCGTAGGCGTCACGATCGGAGACATCGAGCCGGTAGGTGCGCACGCGGTCTTGGGGTTCGCCGAATTTCGCGCGCACCTCGTCGAGCGCGGCGGCGCTGATGTCGGCGATGGCGACGTTCACGCCGCGCCGCAACAGGGCGCGCACGATGCCACGGCCGATGCCGCGCGCTCCGCCGGTGACGAAGGCGACCCGGCCCTCGAAGTCTGCGATGCCGTTGGCGTCGTTCATCCGCGCGCTCTCAGTACTCATAGCCGCCGGCGACGGTCAGAACCTGTCCGGACACGAAGTCGGACTCCGGGTAGGTGAGCAGTGCCACCGCCCCCGCCGCCTCGTCGGGCGTGCCGGCGCGTCCGAGCGGGATCAGCATCTTCAGGCCCGCGACCGCCTCGGGCCGTACGCCGACCTTGATCTCGCGGCCTTCCACCTCGATCGTGCCGAGGTCGTTCGGCGCCGAGAGCCGGGTCTCGATGTAGCCGAACGCCACACAGTTGACGTTGACGTTGTAGCGGCCCCACTCGTGGGCGAGGGTCTTCGTCAGCCCGACGACCCCCGCCTTGGCGGAGGCGTAATTCGCCTGGCCGGCGCTGCCGTGCAGGCCCGCCACCGACGAGACGTTGACGACCTTCCTGTGCACCGCCCGCCCTTCTGCCCTCTCCTTCTTCGCGGCGGCACTGATGATCGGCTGCGCGGCGCGCAGGATGTCGAACGGCGCCTTGAGGTGCAGGTCGAGCATGGCGTGCCACTGCTCGTCGGTGAGCTTCTGGATGACCGCGTCCCAGGTGTAGCCGGCGTTGTTGACGATGATGTCGATGCCGCCGAACGTCTCGACCGCGGTGTTGACGAGGCGGCCGGCGAATCCCTCGGCCGTGACGCTGCCCACCACGGCGACCGCGCGTCCGTCCAGAGCCTCGATCTCTTCGACGACCGCCTCGGCGGGCTCCGCGTCGAGGTCGTTGAGCACGACCGCCGCGCCTTCCGCCGCCAGGCGGAGCGCGACCGAGCGGCCGATGCCGCGGCCGCCACCGGTGAGGAGTGCGATCTTGCCGTCGAGCTTGCCCATCAGGCGCTCACCTTCCGGTACATCGTGACGACCGCGGCGCCGCCGAGGCCGACGTTGTGCTGGAGCGCGACCCTGGCACCCTGGACCTGCCGGTCCTGCGCGCTACCGCGCAGCTGCCACACCAGCTCCGCGCACTGCGCCAGTCCAGTCGCGCCGATCGGGTGGCCGCGGGACAGCAGCCCGCCGGACGGGTTCGTGACGACCTTACCTCCGTAGGTGTTGTCGCCGTCGAGCACGAACCGTTCCGCTGTGCCCTCCGGGGTGAGCCCGAGGGCTTCGTAGATGAGGAACTCGTGCGTGGTGAAGCAGTCGTGCAGCTCGACGACGTCGACTTCGTCCGGGCCGATCCCGCTCTGTTCGTAGACGGACTTCGCCGCGCCGGCGCTGAGATCAAAGCTGATGAGCTTCTTCATGTCGCCCTCGAACGTGCTCGGGGAGTCGGTCTCCATCGCCTGCCCGGCGATGACCACATCGCCGCGCAATCCGTGCTTGGCGGCGTACGCCTTCGAGACGACAACGGCCGCGGCCGCGCCCGATGACGGGGGGCAGCACTGGAACTTCGTGAGCGGGCCGTAGATCGCGCGCGAGGCGAGCACCTCCCCGACCGTCAGCGGGTCGCGGAAGACGGCGTAGGGATTAGCCGCGGCGTGCTTTCGCGCCTTGACGGCGATCTGCGCGAAGGTGCGCGGGTCGACGCCGTCGTCCACGTACTGCTTGCCGGCCGCGCCGTAGAACAGCGCGGCGCCCGGATCGCCCTCGGGCATCCCGTACTTGCCGACGACGACCTTGGCGAGCTCGGTGAGCGGGTGCGGGCGCTCCGGCCAGCGGCCTTCGACGTTCGCCTCCATCTGCTCGAAGCCGACCGCGAGTGCGACGTCGGCGAGCCCGCTCTCGACGGCCTCGCGCGCCAGCAGCAGCGCCGCCGACCCGGACGAGCAGTTGTTGTGGACGTTCATGATCGGGATGCCGGTGAGTCCGAGGCCGTAGAGCGTCGCCTCGCCGGCCATCGAGTCACCGTAGATGTATCCGGCATACGCGCGCTGGACGTCGGTGTACGCGAGTCCCGCGTCGGCCAGGGCGCGGCGTGCGGCTTCGGCGCCCATCGTGTTGTACGGATCGCTCCGGCCCGCCTTGGCGAACGGGATCATCCCGACCCCGGCGATGACGGCATTGCTGTCGGACAAGGCAATTTCCTCTCGGTTCCGGCGCGCGTTTCGCAGCGGCGCTCAGACGTCACATGCCGTGACGAGCACAGTATGCTTACGACTAGGATGACGGATCAAGTCTATGTTAGGTGTTATAGTGATGAGCGTGGCTTCCGGCATCTCACGACGGAGCGAAGCCGTCCGGGTCGAGATCGACAGCGGCGTCGGCGTCGTGACGCTCACTCGCCCCGACCGGCTCAACGCGCTCACGCATGCCCTCCTGCGAGACCTGCGCGACGCCGTGACCGGCATCGGCGCCCGCGCGGATGTCGGCGCTGTCGTGCTCGCCGGCCAAGGCCGCGCGTTCTGCGCCGGCCTCGACCTGGCCGAAGGGCTGGCCGACCCGTCACCGGCCGACCCGGTGGAGTCGATGCACTCCGGCATGCGCGCCGGGGCCGCCGTAACGGCCGCGATCCGCGACATCCCCCAGCCGGTCATCGCGGCGGTGCAGGGCTACGCTGTCGGTGCCGGCTTCGCGTTCGCGGCCGCGGCCGACGTCCGCATCGTGTCGCCTGACGCGAAGTTCTCCGCGCCCTTCCTCCGGCTGGGCATGACCGCGGGCGACTTCGGCCTGTCGTGGCTGCTGCCGCGCCTCATCGGGCATGGCCGTGCCGCGAGCCTCATCTACGCCGCGGGGCGGCTCGATGCCGGGCAGGCTCTCGAGTACGGGCTCGCGTCGGCGATCGAGGCCGACCCGCTTGCTGCGGCGCGGCAGCTCGCCGCGGAGATCGCCGCCTACCCGTCGTACGGTGTGCAGGCGACCAAGCGCCTGCTTGACAGCGCCGCGGAGTCCCCACTTGCGGCGCATCTGGAGGCCGAGGCGCGCGCACAGACCATCGGAGCGTTGTCGGATGCCGCGCGGGAGGCGTTCGCGACGGCCCTCGCCGCGACGAAGAAGCCCGCGAAGCCCTGACGGCCTCGATCGGCCGCAAGCGCTGACAGCGACCGGCGATCGGGTCGCGCTGAGCGCGTGTTCCTCAGGCCCGAGGCTCGGCCGGCGGTACGGAAGCGTCGTGCGTCGAGCTGAACACGGTCGAGCTGAACACGGTCGAGCTGCACGGGTCCGACGGCGCCATCGGCGAGATCGGCTCCGAGGGCACCGTCAAGCTGCCCGGCAGGACCGTCCCGCTGGACGCGCTCAACAAGGCCGAGCTGCTCAAGGACTAGATCGGGATGTTCACCCCGGGCTGGGGCACGTACTGCCGCTGCCATCCGGTCGGGCGTCGCGCGGATCATCGAGGTGGTCGTGCGCGAACCGGGCCAGAAGCAGGCCGACCTCGTCAACCGGCCGTCCGACGCGGCACCCGTCCCGTGCCGACCGGGCTGGCCATGTTCCTGCCCAAGGGCAGCGGCAAGGCCAAGGGCTTCTGGGTGAGCACGGCGACGGGCTGGCGCGAAGCGCTCATCGAACTGATCTCACCTATCCAGGCCGCATCAAGTAATAGCCGCTCAGTCACTACCGGCGACGATCTTTACACACCTGAAGTGGCTCTGCCAAGATCCCTGTGGTAACGCTCAGTTTCTGGCGATGGTGAGAAGGATCCGTTTTCGGGGCAGGGCGAGACCGGCTCGCCCGTACATCTGCCGTTCAGCAGTTTGATCTTCGTGATGACGCCTTCGGTGGGGCCGTTGCTGTAGGGCTGGGTGAGCAGGGTGGCGAAGGTGCGTACGTGCTCGGTGGCCTGTTTCAGCCGAATCTGGCGTGGAACCCTGGGCGTTTACGCCCGGGAGGAAACGACAGCGCGGGAGGGCCTCCAGGCCCGAGCGGTGCCGTGACAGCTGGTCCGCGTGAGCGGATCAGCCTGGCCGTTTC